>NZ_CP100416.1:2162144-2207242 GCF_026017845.1 Amycolatopsis mediterranei | reverse complement strand
CGCGGGGGGGCGGCCCGGGCCCGGGCCCGCGGGGGGGTTGTGTTTGCGATTTCGGATCACGCGGTGCATGTCCTGTATTGGGGGGGTGGCGGCCCCCCGGGCGCGCCGCCGGGGGCGGGCCCCCCCCACGGACGGTGGAGCATCAGGAGGAGGCGGTCGCCTGCTCGGTGGCGGCCTCGGCCGGGGCCGCCTCGACGGCAGCGGCGGCTTCGGTCGCGTCGGCGGCGGCGGTCTCGGAGCCGGCGAGCAGCTCCTTCTCCCACTCGGCCAGCGGCTCGTCCGCGGCGACGCCCGGCTCCGGCTTGGAGTCGGCCGAAGCACCGTTGCGGCTGGAACGCTGCATCAGACCGGCGGCCGCGGCCTCGGCGACGACCTTGGTCAGCAGCGCGGCCGAGCGGATCGCGTCGTCGTTGCCCGGGATCGGGTAGTCGACCTCGTCCGGGTCGCAGTTGGTGTCCAGGATCGCGACGACCGGGATGTTCAGCTTTCGAGCCTCGCCGACGGCGATGTGCTCCTTCTTCGTGTCGACGATCCACACCGCGCTCGGCACCTTCGCCATGTCGCGGATACCGCCGAGGGTCTTCTCGAGCTTGTCCTTCTCGCGGGTCAGCGTCAGGATCTCGCGCTTCGTGAGACCTTCGAAGCCACCGGTCTGCTCCCGCGCCTCGAGCTCCTTGAGGCGGAGGAGGCGCTTGTGCACGGTCTGGAAGTTGGTCAGCATGCCGCCGAGCCAGCGCTGGTTGACGTAGGGCATGCCCACGCGCGCGGCCTCGTTGGCGATGGCTTCCTGAGCCTGCTTCTTGGTGCCGACGAACATGATGGTGCCGCCGTGCGCGACGGTTTCCTTGATGAATTCGTACGCGCGGTCGATGTAGGTCAGCGTCTGCTGCAGGTCGATGATGTAGATGCCGTTGCGCTCGGTGAAGATGTAGCGCTTCATCTTCGGGTTCCACCGGCGGGTCTGGTGCCCGAAGTGCACGCCGCTGTCGAGCAGCTGCTTCATGGTGACGACGGCCATTGCCGGAATCACACCTCTTCTGTGTAGTGCGCGCTCGCGGTGCTGCCGCGGACGCGCTGCTCGGTTTGTCGCTCCCGGCCGGGTGGCCGTTCGCCCTGGTGCCCGTACCGGTGCCCGGACCCCGGGAGTAGAGGACCCCAGGGACCGCCGGACCCCGTGCGCCCGCCGGGCTGTTTCCAGACCGGGGAACGCGCACGTGCACGCGAAGTCAGCCCGCTGAAACGGACTGCGCAGAAGATTCTACCCCCTCCCACCACCCCCTCCCCCACCGGCGGCCACTGGGCGACGCAGTTGTCCACATCGCCTCCGGTTATCCACAGATTCGCGATCGGCCCCCCACGGACCGCCGCGCTGCCGCACGCTGGAGCCATGAAGTCGATCATGCAGGTCCGACGGTGGGTGCCGGGGTGGTTGCTGGGCACGAGTGCGCTGGTCATGGCGCTTTTCGGAGGGATGCTGACCGGAGGAGGCATGGGCGTTCGAGCCCCGGCAGCGGCGGCTTGGGGAGGCGAGCTGCCGGCGCCGACGGCGCTGGGGATAGACGTGGTTCGAACGGGTGATTACCGGCCACCGCGAGCGGTGCCCTGGACGGGCGGCCTGCCACCGCCGGCGCCGGGTTCACCGCCTCCGACGCCTGGGGCAGCCGGGCACCGGGCAAGCCGCCTGGCTTCAACAGCGCCGGGCTACCAGCTCACCAAGCGGACGCCGGCCAGGACTCGGCCAGGCAACTTGGCGGCGCTCCCGGCGGAGCCGGCCCGGCGCCAAGCAGCGGCGGCGGCTCCGTCAAGCAACCTCCTCCCATCCGCGGCGGAGCCGGCCCGGTGGCCGCTCCAGGCGACACCACCCGAGTCTCAGGCAAGTCGGCTCGCAACCACCGCACCCCTATCGTCGGTTCAGCGCGCAATCTCCCCTACGGCCGCGCCGGCGCCGACCGTGTCCCTCGAAACCGCACGGGCGCAGGCCGTTTCCCTCGAAGGTGCGCCGGGGAAGGCCATTTCCCTCGAGGCCGCGCAGGCGCCCACCGTGTCCCTCGAAACCGCGCAGGCGCCGACCGTGCCGTGGGCGCTCGCGCTCATGGCCGACCCGGCCTTGCCACCGCCCGTTGTGGCCGAACCCGGGGCAGACCGTTCCCTCACCACGCGGCAACCGAGGCTCTCCTGGCCTCTTTCACCCGTTCCGGTGATCATCAAGTATTTCGACGCCCCCGATACCCCCTTCGGCCCCGGCCATCGCGGAGTGGACCTGGCCGCCGCGCCCGGGCAGGACGTGCTGGCCGCCGATGCGGGCGTCGTCGTCTTCGCCGGTTCCGTGGGCGGACGACCCGTGCTCTCCGTCGACCACGATGGCGGGCTGCGGACCACTTACGAGCCCGTCGTGCCGAAAGTGGCCGTGGGCGAACAGGTCTACCGAGGCCAAGTGCTCGGTACCGTCCTCGCCGGGCATCCCGGCTGCACGGTCGCAGCGTGCCTGCACTGGGGCGTACGGCGCGGCGAGGAGTACATCGATCCACTCGCGCTGACCGGCGAGGTGGGCGAATACCGGCTCAAGCCGTGGGGAGGTGGTCGGTGATCAGGTGCCGGTCTGCTCGACCAGCTTGGCGCGCAGCCGCATGACGGCCCGCGTGTGCAGCTGGCTCACCCGCGACTCCGTGACCCCGAGAACCTTGCCGATCTCGGCGAGGGTCAGGCTTTCGAAGTAGTAGAGGCTGACCACGATCTTGTCCCGCTCGGTCAGCTGCGCGATCGCCTGGGCGAGCTGGCGGCGGTTGTCCTGGTCGACGAGCACCGCGACCGGGTCGACGGCGTCGTCGTCGGGCAGCGTGTCGACCAGGGAGCCGCTGTCCTTGCCCGCGGCCACCAGGTCCTCCAGCGCGACGACGCTGGTCAGCTGCAGCTGGCCGTAGAAGTCGCGCAGGTCGTCGAGGCCGATGCCGAGTTCGGCGGCGAGCTCCGCGTCGGTCGGGGTGCGGTGCAGGCGGGCGCCGAGGCGCTCCATCGCGCGCTCGGCCTCCTTGGCCTTGCTGCGCACCGCGCGCGGCACCCAGTCCTGCGAACGGAGGTCGTCGAGGATCGCGCCGCGGATGCGCTGCATCGCGTACGTCTCGAAGCGCAGGCCGCGCTCGGGGTCGAACTTCTCGATCGCGTCGACGAGCCCGAAGATGCCCGACTGCACGAGGTCACCGACGTCGATGTGGGTGGGCAGCCCGGTGCCGACCCGGCCGGCGACGTACTTGACGAGCGGGGCGTAGTGCAGCACGAGCCGATCGCGCGACGCCTGGTCCGGGCTGTCGGCGAACTGCTGCCACAGGGCCGCGATCCCGGCGTCCACGTCGTAGCCGACCCGGGTTTCCGCGGGCGCGGCAACCTCACCGTGAGTGGTCACTCCGGCGGCTTCGGTCACGTGCGGGCCTGCGGTCATTGCACAGTCGTTCTCGGCATGCGGCTCAGTGTCGTCTCCGTGCTCGTGCGGATGCGCGTGCGCCGCCGGGCCTGCTGGTGACGACCCCGGCGAGCCTCCCCGGACCGCCTCAGGCCCTGGGGTGCGCTCGGTCATGGATCGCTTTCAACCGGTCGACGGTCACATGAGTGTAGAGCTGCGTCGTGGCAAGCGTAGCGTGACCAAGCAGTTCCTGAACGCTCCTGAGATCGGCACCCCCTTCGAGCAGATGCGTCGCGGCGGAATGCCGCAGGCCGTGGGGCCCCATGTCGAGTGCTCCGGGCACCGCCGTGACGGCGTCGTGCACGACGCGCCGCACCGCACGCGGGTCCACGCGTTTGCCCCGGACACCGAGGAAAAGCGCGGCCTCGGCGCTCTCACCACCGCTTTCGGTGATGATCTTCGGCCGCCCCTCGTCGATCCAGTCCGCGAGCGCCTCCGCCGCCGGAACGCCGAACGGGACGACCCGTTCCTTGCCGCCCTTCCCCAGCACCGTCACGACACGACGGGAGAAGTCGGCCTCGCCGACGTCCAGCCCGCACAACTCGGACACGCGGATGCCGGTGGCGTAGAGCAGCTCGACGATCGCGCGATCACGCAGGGCGACGGGATCACGTTGCGCCGCGCCGGCGGCCGACGCCTGCATGACTTCCCCCGCCTGCCCGGCACGCAGCACCCCGGGCAGGGTGCGGTGCGCCCGCGGCGCCGCGAGCCGCCCGCCCGGGTCGGTGGCCAGGACGCCGGTGCGGTGCGCCCAGGCGGTGAACGTCCGCGCCGAAGCGGCCCGCCGGGCGAGCGTCGTCCGGCTCGCCCCACCGGACTGCTGGGCGGCGAGCCACGCGCGCAGCCGGGCGAGGTCCAGCTCCGCGACCTCGCTACCACCGTCCACGACGAACCCCAGCAGCGACACCGCATCGCCGACGTACGCCCGGACGGTGTGCGCGGACAGGCCGCGTTCGAGCCCGAGGTGCCGTTCGTAGGCGGTGACGACGGCCCGCACGGGCTCGGGCAACGCGGCCCGCAGCGCGCGCAGGTCGGGACGGCGGGCCCGTCCGGAGCGTGGTGGCGGCATGGCTGTCACGCTGCGCGAACAACCGCCTTCGGTCAAGGATCGCCACGCGGCCCCACCGGACCGGCCGAACGTCGTCGACCATTTCGCCCGGATTTCGTCGTGGTCACGCGCTTTCCTTCCGTCGTCGCCAGCCGGCTTCCCCGCGGACGGCGAATCCGTCGATTTCCAGTTCGGGCAGCAACGCCCGCACCCGCCGCAACGGGAGGCCGGATTCGGCCGCGACCTCGGCGTCGGACCGGTCGGCGCGCACGGCCAGTGCCTCGAAGGCGCGCAACGCGTCGGGCCCCAGCCGGTCGGTACGCCGTTTCGGCCGGCTCGAAACGGTGTCCTCGGCGAGGCCGAACCGTCCGACGGTCTCGAGAACTTCGTCGACGGTGGAGACCAGCGTCGCTTTGGCGTCGCGGATCAGTTCGTGACAGCCGATGGACATCCCCGACGAAACCGGTCCGGGCAGGGCCATCACCACCTTGCCGAGGGCGCCGGCGGTGCTCGCGGTGTTGCGGGCGCCGCTGCGCCGTCCCGCCTCGACCACCAGGGTGCCCTCGGTGAGGGCAGCGATGAGCCGGTTGCGGACGAGGAAGCGGTGCCGCGCCGGCGGGGTGCCGGGCGGGTACTCGCTGATGACAGCGCCGCCGGAGCCGGCGATCCGGTTCAGCAGCCCGATGTGCCCTGCCGGATAGCCGTTGTCGACGGCGCATCCCAACACCGCGACGGTGACGCCCTCGGCGGCGAGCGCGCCGCGATGGGCCGCGCCGTCGATGCCGTAGGCGGCCCCCGAGAACACGGGCACGCCCCGGCCGGCCAGGCCGTAGGCGAACTCGGCGGCGTGGTGTTCGCCGTAGTCGGTCGCGGCACGAGCGCCGACGATGGCCACGGCCCGATCGGCCGCGGTGCCGAGCGCAACCTCCCCGGCAACCCACAAGGCCAAGGGCGGCACGGCTTCGGCAACGCCTCGCCCGGCCGCTTGGTCCAGAACGAGCAGTGGCCAAGCGGGCCACTCGTCGTCCTCGGGCACGACCAGCCGAGCGCCGGCCGCTGCGGCTCGGGCGAAGTCCTGGCTGACGAGGTCGTAGTCCCGCCGCGCCTCGGTCACCTTGAGCACTTCGTCCGGGCAATCGCCCCGCCGGACCCGCGCGGCTGCCGCTATCGGCCCGTGTTCGGCAACAAACGCAACGAGGGCGGCGGCCGGCGGCTCGGCCACCCGCAGCAGGTACGCGCGAGCCCGCCGCAGCTCATCGGCACTCATGCCCCCACCCGCTTCCGAACGTTCACCATCGGCACCGGCTCGCAATCGCCGGCGAGTGCCACGCCAGCCGACGCCAGCTGCTCGAGCCCTCGATCCCGGAAAGCCACCAGCCCGAGCTCAGCGATGAAGGCGACCAGGGCGGGTGCCAGTGGCTGGGCGACCCGCAGCAGGGAGGGGCCGGCCAGCCGCAGCTTGTCGGGTCTCATGCCGCCACCTGCTCCCGAACAGCCAACATCGGACTCTCCGGCAAACGCGACGCCGACTGACGCCAACGGCTCGACCACCTGCTTCCGAAAAACGACCCGACCGCACTCGGAAACGAAGACCATGGCAAGCGTCGATGGCTGGGCGACCCGCAGCAGGGAGGGGCCGGCCAGCCGCAGCTTGTCGGGTCTCATGCCGCCACCTGCTCCCGAACAGCCAACATCGGACTCTCCGGCAAAGGCGACGCCGACCGACGCCGACGGCTCGACCACCTGCTCCCGAAAAACGACCCGACCGCACTCGCGGACGAAGACAATGGCGAGTCCTGGCGGCTCGGCCACCCGCAGCAGCGAGGCACAAGCCGGCCCCAGCTTGTCGGGGCTCATGGCGTCACCCTCTCCCGAATGGCCGTTATCGACGCCGGCTCGTGACCGCCGACTGACGCCACGCGAGTCGACGCCGGCGGCTTGACCGCCTGCTCCTGAATAGCGACCTGTCCGCGCTCGGAGACGATCATGACGGCCGCCGATGGCTCGACCGCCCGCTCTCGAAAAGCGAGGCCGCCCCAGCTCGGAGACAGAGACCATGGCGGGCGTCGGTGACTCGATCGGGCCCTCTCGAAAAGCGACCGGTCGCATTCGAAGACGACAGCGACCACGGCGGCCGCCGGTGGCTTGACCGCATGGCCTTGACGAACGACCCGCGTGAGCTCGGAGGCGACGACCATGACGGCCGCCGGTGGCTCGGCCATCCGCCGCCGGGAGGGGGTGGCCGGCCGTGGCTTGGCGGGGGTCATGCCGCCACTCGCTCTCGGAACGCCAGTGCTGCGCCGACTTGTTCGGGGCCCGGGCGGGGCTCGGCGTCCAGGTCGGCCAATGTCCAGGCTATTCGCAAGCAACGGTCGGCGCCTCGGCCGCTCAGGGCGCCTCTGTTCATGGCTCTGTCCAGCAGGGTCGTTGCGTTGGCCGGCAGGGCGAACTGACGACGGAGGGCTGGGCCGGGTACCTCCGAGTTGGACAGCCAGCCGTGTTCGCTCCAGCGGTGTGCCGCGCGCTCGCGAGCTGCGAAGACGCGCTGGCGCACCGCTTCCGATGGCTCCGCCGCGCCGGTGTCGTGCGCGCTGATCGCGGTCAGCGGGCGCAACCGGACCCTCAGGTCGACGCGATCGAGCAGCGGTCCGGAAAGCTTGGCGAGGTAGCGGCGGCGGGCACTCGGCGAGCAGACGCAGTCCGATTCCTTCGGCGGCGCGCACGCACACGGGTTGGTCGCGAGGACCAGCTGGAACCGCGCGGGGTAGGTGATCGATCCCTTGACCCGGGAAATGCGCACCTCGCCTTCTTCGAGGACCGTCCGGAGCGACTCGAGGCACTGCCCGCCGAATTCGCAGACCTCGTCGAGGAACAACACACCTCGGTGTGCCCGGCTGATCGCGCCCGGTGAAGCGATCCCGCTGCCTCCGCCGATCAGCGCCGGCAAGGAGATCGAGTAGTGCGGGGCGACGAACGGTGGGACGGTGACCAGCGGCGAGAACTTCGACAGCGAACCGTCGACCGAGTGGACCGCGGTGACCTCCAAGGACTCCTCCGGTGTCAGCTGCGGGAGGAGCCCGGGCAGCCGCTTCGCCAGCATCGTCTTGCCCACACCGGGCGGTCCGGTGAGAAGGAGGTGGTGACCACCCGCCGCGGCGACCTCCAGGGCCCAGCGGGCCTCCGGCTGGCCGACGACGTCCGCGAGATCCGGCACGTCCGGCGGTGTCGCCGGGCCCGGCGGCTCCGGGTGGGCCAGCTCGGCTTCGCGATTCAGCCAAGCCACGAAGTCCCGCAGGTGCGGCGCGCCCGCGACTTCGATGCCGTCCACGAGGGCCGCCTCGACGAGGGAGTCCGTCGGCACGACGGCTCGTCCGTAGCCGGCCGCCCGGGCCGCCAGCAGGCCCGGGAGGATGCCGCGGACCGCGCGGATCCGGCCGTCCAAGGCGAGCTCGCCGAGCAACACCGTGCCGAGCAGGCGGGTGGCCGGGACCGCCCCCGATGCCGCGAGCACCGCCGCGGCGATGCCCAGGTCGAAGGCGGACCCCATCTTGGGGAGGTTCGCCGGGGACAGACCCAGCGTGACCTTGCCGTCGGGCCAGGGCTGCCCGGAATTGCGGACGGCGGACCGGACGCGGTCCTTCGCCTCGCGCAACCCGGCGTCCGGCAGGCCCACGAGGGTGATCCGGCTCAGCCCGCCGCCGAGGTCGGCTTCGATCTCGATCACCCGGCCGTTGATGCCGAGCAGGCCCGCGGACCAGGCTTTGGCGATGGGCATCAGAACGCCGCCTCGATGTGCTGCAGCCGCGGCCGGGTGCCCGGTTCCGCGAGGATCGTGACCACGTCGTAGCGCACGGAACACCAGCCGAGGCGGAATTCGCGGAGCCAGCGTTGAGCGGCTCGGCGGACCCGGCCTGCTTTCTCTTCGGTAACCGTTTCCGTGGGGAGGCCGAATTCGGTGCCGGAGCGGGTTTTCACCTCGCAGACGATGATCCGGGTGCGGTCGGTGAAGACGAGGTCCAGCTCGCCTTCGCGGCAGCGCCAGTTGCGGGCCAACAGGACGAGGCCGCGGTCCCGGAGGTAGCCGAGGGCGATGTCCTCGCCCCAGGCACCCAGATCGCGGCGGTGTCTTGCGAGCTCGTCGGTGCCCGTCATCGTGTTCGCCCCCTCGTCGGTTCGCTCCCGTCACCGGGGCGGTCCCGGCGATCACGGTGCGTGTGCGTTCGACGATGCCAGCGGGCGGACGGGGTTCACCAGACCCGGATCGCGCAGCTGTGGACAACCGGGGTGTTGGGGACAACTGGTCCACGGATCGGGCTCGAACGATCCGGACTGTCGGTGGGGTGTGCTAGCGAACGAGGCCGCGAAAAAGAACCGCGCCGGCTCGTCCAGCGAGCCGGCGCGGCCGGTAGGTCGGTCGGAACCGGGACTAACCCGAGAACGGCCCGTCTTCGGGGAGGCGGAGGTCCGGCTTGTCCAGCTCCTCCACGTTGACGTCCTTGAACGTGATGACCCGGACGTGCTTGACGAAGCGGGCCGGGCGGTACATGTCCCAGACCCACGCGTCGGACATGCGGACCTCGAAGTACACCTCGCCGCCGCCGTCCCGGACCTGGACGTCCACCGCGTTCGCCAGGTAGAACCGCCGCTCGGTCTCCACCACGTACGAGAACTGGCCCACTATGTCGCGGTACTCGCGGTACAGCGAGAGCTCCATCTCGGTCTCGTACTTCTCGAGATCCTCTGCGCTCATGAAATCCGCGCCCCTCCTCGGGATCGTGCTGCTGCTCCGCCGGCGGAGCGTTCATTGTGACCCACACCCGCGGCCGGGGCATGCAGCGGCAGGCTGAGTTGTGGCTCTAATGCCTCGTCGAGGACCGCGGCCAGGCCGGCCGCGCCGGGCGTCTCCATGGCTTTTTCCAGCGCCGCGTACGTCAGCAGGACCGGCCGCGCCGGGCGCAGGCCGTGCTTGACGGCCACCGTGGCCACGTTCGTGTACGACCAGCGGTGGACGTCGCTGGGCCCGTGCTCCCGCAGCGCCGCCAGGTGGTCGGATGTGCTGTACCCCTTGTGCACGTCGAACCCGTAGTGCGGGAAGTCGTCGTGGTAGCCCGCCATGATGCGGTCTCGCGTCACCTTCGCCAGCACGGACGCGGCCGCGATGCAGGCCACCGACCGGTCGCCCTTGATGACCGCCGTGTTCGGAGCCGTCAGACCCGGGACGCGGAACCCGTCGGTGAGGACGTAACCCGGCTGCACGCGCAGGGCCGCCGCGGCGCGGCGCATACCCTCCAGGTTCATCACCCGGATGCCGTAGAGGTCGACCTCTTCGGTCGGGATGACGATCACCGAGTAGTCGACCGCCCGGGCGAGGACCAGGTCGTAGACCCGGTCCCGCGCCTTGGCCGTCATCATCTTCGAATCCGTCAGCTCGATCAGCTTCGCCGCGTCGCCCTGCTTCAGCACGCAGGCCGCGACCACCAGCGGCCCCGCGCACGCCCCGGCGCCGGCTTCGTCCACGCCGGCGACCGGGCCGAGGCCACGGCGGTCGAGTGCACCCTGCAGACCCCAGAAGAGGTCGCCGCGCACCACGGCTCGCGGTGGCCGGATCGGCTCGGCCGCCGTCAGGGGAACGGGAAGTGTCAAGGCTGGATCACCCGTCTGCCGGCAAAGGTCGGGTGGCTAGGGTTTCCGCCCGGCCGCCCGGCGCAGTCCGGACTTCAGCTTGCGCCCGAGGAACAGCGCCGGCCACGCCGCCGCGATCCCGGCACCCAGCGGGAGCCCGCTCTGCCAGGCCGGCGCACCCAGTGCCACCGGCTGCCCCGACGCCTGCGGGTTGTGGTCGGTGATCCCGCCCCACCGGCTCGGCGGCAGGACGATGATCCGCGCCTTGCCGATGATGTTGTCCACCGGGACCGCACCGTTCACGCCGCCGCCGCCCTGGAACCGCGAGTCGTCGGAGTTGTTGCGGTTGTCGCCCTGCACCCAGACCATCCCGGCCGGCACCTTGACCGGCTCGAAGGTCTTCTGCTCCTGGACCGACGGGTCTTCCCAGTGGATGTACGGCTCGTCGAGCGACTTGCCGTCCACGATCATGCGCCCCTGCTGGTCGCAGCACTGGACGGTCTGGCCGCCGACCGCGATCACCCGCTTGACGAAGTCGCGCTCGTCCGGCGGGGCGAACCCGACCAGCGAGCCGAGACCGCGCAGGCCCTGGACGACGATGTTGCTCGACTCCTGCGGGGCGATCTCGTTGTTGATCCACGCCTGCGGACCCTTGAACACGATCACGTCGCCCGGGGAGGGCTCGGTGAAGTCGTAGGTGACCCGGTCGACCAGGATCCGGTCGCCGGTGCACCCGGGACACCCGTGCAGGGTGGCCTCCATGGAGCCCGAAGGGATCATGAAGACCTTCGCGAGGAATGTCTGGATCAAGATCGTGAGCACCAGGGCGATCACGAGCAGGATCGGCAGTTCCTTCCAGAACGACCGTTTCTTGGCGGGCTTGGCTCGCCGCCGGGATCCCCCGCGCTCCTCGGAACGGGACAGCCTGGGCTTGTCCTCTTCGGAGCGATCGGGGTCATCCTCGGGAGCGTTCTGGGACACGGGTTCGGCCACGTCGTCAGGCTACCGGTAACCGGGTGGTGACTCAGTTAGCCGAAGCGGTCTCGCGGTTTTCGCGCCGCTCCTTGATCTTGGCCTTCTTGCCGCGCAGGTCGCGGAGGTAGTACAGCTTCGCGCGCCGCACGTCACCGCGCTTGTGCACCTCGATCTCGGCCAGGTTCGGCGAGTGCACCGGGAAGGTGCGCTCCACGCCGACGCCGAAGGAGACCTTGCGAACGGTGAAGGTCTCCCGGATGCCGCCGCCCTGACGGCGGATCACGACGCCCTGGAAGACCTGGTTGCGCTCGCGGTTGCCCTCGATGACGCGGACGTGCACCTTGAGCGTGTCGCCCGGGCGGAAGTCCGGGATGTCGGAACGCAGCGACTGCTTGTCCAGCGCGTCCAGGGTGTTCATCGGTGGTCCGTCCTCGTCTTCGGTATGGCTTGCGTACAGATCCCGGGCGCGCAACGGTGCCGCTGCGGGCGACCCGGGGGGCTGCTGACGGGCTCGTGGACGACGAGGTCCACTCACGCCAACCTGTCAAGTATTACAGACCGGGCCACCGGTCAAGTAACCGGCCCCTTGGCCTGCTCGGGGTCCAAGCCCTCCAGGACCCCGCGATCGTGCTTGTCGAGACTACCTTCCGGCAGCGCCGCCAGGAGATCGGGGCGGCGCCGGGCCGTGCGTTCGAGAGCCTGGTCACGCCGCCAGCGGTCGATCAGCGCGTGGTTGCCCGACCGCAGCACGTCCGGCACGGCCAGGTCCCGCCACACCTCCGGGCGCGTGTAGCTGGGCCCCTCGAGCAGGCCGTCGGAGAACGAGTCCTCGGCGGCCGAACGCGCGTTGCCGAGCACCCCGGGCAGCAGCCGGACGACGGCCTCGACGATGACCAGCACCGCCGCCTCGCCGCCGACCAGGACGTAGTCGCCGATCGACACCTCGTCGACCGGCATCCGGCGGGCCGCGTCGTCGACGACCCGCTGGTCGATGCCCTCGTAGCGGCCGCAGGCGAACACCAGGTGCTGCTCCGCCGCGTAGGCGTGCGCCAGCTCCTGGGTGAACGGCCGACCAGCCGGCGTCGGGACGACGAGCCGCGTTTCGGGCCGGCAGACGTCGTCCAGCGCCGGGCCCCAGATCTGGGGCTTCATGACCATGCCGGGGCCGCCGCCGTAGGGTGCGTCGTCGACCGCGCGGTGCACGTCGTGCGTCCAGTCGCGCAGGTCGTGCACGCCGACCTCGATGAGGCCGCGGTCGATCGCCCGGCCCAGCAGCGCGGCGCGCAGCGGGTCGAGGTACTCGGGGAAGATCGTGACGACGTCGATCCGCACGCGGTCACCACTTCCAGTACGCGGTGGCCTCGGCGTGCCACGCGCTCGGGACGTCCTGGTCGATCGCGAAGGCCATGCCGAGCCCCTTCGCGATCTTGATACTGCGGTGCAGCGTGCGCCGGATCGGCGATCCGGCGGGCAGGTCCTTGTCGTCCGACCAGGTCTCGGTCTGCGTGACGCAGGTCTGCGCACCGAACCGGGCGGAGCCGCAGGGGGCGGGCGCGCCCCAGGTCTGCTCGTGCCGGAACCGGAAGGGCCGGCCGCTGCCCTGCTCCGTGACGGTCCCGTCCGCGACCAGCCGGTAGTCCGACGACGGCACGTTCCAGCGCACATAGTGCTGCCGGCCGCCGTCCGAGGAGATCGGGGAGCAGGTGCTCCCCCGGCAGAACGACTCGCTCGTCACGCGCTCGGTGTAGTACGTGCCGTTGCCACCCCAGCCGTCGAGCAGGATCCAGTCACCCGATCGAATGAAATGTTCCGCGTACGACGGCGGCCAGGCGACCGGGTCGCCCCAGGAGATCTCGGACTCGGTGGCCGACTGCGGCGACCACGCCCACTGGAAGGCCTTCTCCCCCGGCGGGGCGTACTGACCGGCGCTGCGCTGGAACATCAGCGAAAAGTCGCCGTAGACGGCAGCCGCGGCCTGAGCCGGCGGAGCGAGGACGACGACGGCGAGCAAGGCCGCGAACGCGGCCGTCCGGCGCCTCATTCGTCCAGGAGCCCTTCCGGTGGGTCGAGCACGACCCGGCCGCCGGCGATGTCCACGGTCGGGACGATCGCGTGGACGAACGGCACGAGCACCTCGCGGCCCTCGACGTCGAGCTCGAGGAGCTCGCCCGCCGGTGAGTGGACGATCTCGACGACCTTGCCCACGACCGTGCCGTCGGTCAGCTCGGCCCGCAGACCGGCGAGCTCGTGGTCGTAGAACTCGTCGGGGTCCTCGGTCGGCGGCAGCGTGGCCGTGTCGGCCAGGAGCAGCGCGCCCCGCAGCGTCTCGGCGACGTCGCGGGTGAGGACCTCCTCGAAACGCACCAGCAGCCGCCCGCTGTGTTCGCGGGCGGCTGCGATGGTGAGTTCCCTCTTGCTGCCGTCACGCAGCTTCGTCGTGACGGCCGCACCGATCTTGAACCGCTGTTCGGGCGAGTCCGTGCGCACGTCCACCGCGAGTTCCCCGCGGATGCCGTGCGCCTTCGCGATGCGGCCGACTACGACGTCCATCCTGACCGTTTCCGTGAAGGCTCAGCGGTCGGTGTCGACGACGTCCACGCGGACGCCGCGGCCACCGATGCCACCCATGACGGTTCGCAGGGCGGTCGCCGTGCGACCGCCCCGGCCGATCACCTTGCCGAGGTCGTCGGGGTGCACGTGCACCTCGAGCGTGCGGCCACGGCGAGTGGTCAGCAGCTCGACCCGGACCTCGTCCGGGTTGTCGACGATCCCGCGCACCAGGTGCTCGAGGGAGTCCGCGAGGAAACTCACTCGGACTTCTCGCCCTCAGCGGCCTCCGCCTTCTCGGCCTCGGCCTTCTTCGGGGCGGATTTCTTCTTCGGCGTGGTGGCCTCGGTGGAGGGCTCCTCGCCGGCCGCGGCCAGCGCCGCGTTGAACAGGTCCTGCTTGGACGGCTTCGGCTCGGCCACCTTCAGGGTGCCCTCGGTGCCCGGCAGGCCCTTGAACTTCTGCCAGTCACCGGTGATCTCCAGCAGGCGCTGGACCGGCTCGGTCGGCAGCGCACCGACACCCAGCCAGTACTGGGCGCGCTCGGAGACGACCTCGATCAGGCTCGGCTCTTCCTTCGGGTGGTACTTGCCGATCGTCTCGATGGCCTTGCCGTCCCGGCGGGTGCGCGCGTCGGCAACGATGATGCGGTAGTACGGCGCACGGATCTTGCCGAGGCGCTGCAGCTTGATCTTGACGGCCACGGGTGTGGGTTCTCCTCGAATCTCTCTGGTGCTGGGCTGGGCGCACGCGGGCCGAGTGGGGACACGGACGCGGGCACCCGAAGGTCAGGAGCTTTCGCACGGTGAGAGGGTCCGGCGGAAGCAGGCAGTGCACCATTCTGCCAGACGGCGCTCCCGGGACCGGAAACAGGCCTAGAAAGAGGCCACCCCGAGCGCCCCGAGCAGGATGGTCAGCGCCGGCAGGAAGTTGTTGACCTGGTGCGCGACGATGCTACCCGGCAGGCGGCCGGTGACCAGCCGTACCAGGCCGATCGGCACCGCGATGACCAGCAGCAACGTCGTCCGCAGGGGCTCCAGGTGGCTGGCCGCGAACACCGCCGTCGACAGCAGGAAAGCGGCCACGCGGCCCCAGCGCTCGCTCCGCCACTGCAGCTGTTCGGCCGCGCCCCAGAGCAGGCCGCGGTAGATGATCTCCTCGCAGATCGGGCCGAGCAGCCAGAGGTAGACGAACATCACCAAGGCCGCCGACACCGACATCCGGCGGTCCTCGACCAGCGCGCTGATCGCCGACGTCGCGTTCGCGTCGCCGACCAGCCTCGTCCACAGATAGGCGGCGAGGGTGGTGAAGACGAGCCCGACGCAGCCGTACCGGAACCCGGTCTTCACGTCGGCCCAGCGCCACTCGAGCCGCAGGTCGGACAGCGGCCCGTTGCCGCGGACGAACGTGATCAGCACCGCGACGCCGGCCGCGATCATCGTCGGCAGCATCGTGCCGAGCAGCACGACGCGCATCGGCAGCGGCCCGGGGCCGGTGTTGCCGACGAGGACGGACACGAAGGCCGCGGACGCCAGCAGCACGCCCTCGACGAGCAGGAAGGCGCCGAAGCCCCACCGGTGCCGCGGCACCGGCGGCAGGAAGGCGGTCGCGGCGGCCTCCTCGGGTTCGGGGAACGGCGTCGCGTCGGGAGCCGGGTCCCGGGGCTGGGAAGTGGTCACGCCTTGCCCTCCGCGTCGCTCGGCTCCAGATGTCGAGCCTAGCGGCCGGGATGTGATCGCACAGTATCCGTCCAGCTACTGTCCATCGATCTTCGCAACGTTCAGTGTGCGACGAACAGCAGCACCGCGGGCGGCAGGTTGTTGGCCGCGTGCGCGATCACCCCGGCGCTGACCCGGCCCGAGAGGTACCGGGCCAGGCCCATCGCGATGCCCTGGCCGAACAGCGCGATGGTGCGGGTCGGCTCGCCGTGCAACTGGGCGAACACGAGCGAGGTGAGCACCAGCACCGCCCACGGCGGGACCCGGTGGAACCACAGCGCGTTCCACAGCGTGCCGCGGACCAGCAGTTCCTCGGTGATCGGCGCGCCGGCGATGACGATCACCGCCGCGAGCACCAGCCACACCGTGTCGCCGTCGAAGGTGTCGGCGAGGTCGGTCAGCGGGCTGTCGGAGACGTCGTCGGCGCCGTAGACCGCGATCAGCATCAGGTTGAGCAGGTAGCCGACGACCAGCGCGAGCACCCCGCACGCGAGGCCGATCCGGACGTCGCGCCAGGTCGGCACGAGGCCGAAGTCGGTGCGCAGGCCCTCCCCCCAGCGCCACGAGCCGGCCGCCGGGCCGAGGCCGAGCAGCAGGTTGGGCACGAACGCCAGGAGCAGCAGCGGGCCGATGTCGTGCAGCTCGAGAGGGTCGAACTCGCCGACGTTGCGGTTGACCGCCGCGGCGATGATCAAGTTGGCCAGGTAGTAGCCGGCGATGCCCGCGAAGAACGCCACGAAACACCAGTGCGCCCCGAGCACGCGCCGTGCGCCGTCGTCGTCCGTCACGCGTCCCACGCTAAAGTGCCGCCCCCGCAAGGAAATCGGCGGGGGTCTAGGCGTACACGACTCCACCGAGCACGATGTGCGAAGGATGCCGGAGGACGCCCAGGTCCTCGCGCGGATCGCTCGGGTACACGAGCAGGTCGGCGGGCGCGCCGTCGTCGAGGCCGGGGTGGCCGAGCCAGTCGCGGGCGCCCCAGGACGCGCTCGCGAGGGCCTGCTCGCGGGTCATGCCCGCGCGGTGGAGCGCCTCGATCTCGTCGACGAGCCTGCCGTGCTCGACCATGCCCCCGGCGTCGCTGCCCGCGAAGACGCGTACGCCGGCTTCGATGGCCGAAGCGACCATCTCGCCGACGCCGGCGTGCAACGCGCGCATGTGCGCCGCGTAGGCCGGGTACTTGCCCGCCTTGTCGGCGATGCCCGGGAAGTTCTCGATGTTGATCAGCGTCGGGACCAGCGCGACGTCGTGGCGCGCCAGCTCGGCCAGCTGGTCGGCGCTCAGGCCGGTGCCGTGTTCGAGGCAGTCGATGCCGGCCGCGATCAGCCCCGGCAACGCCGCTTCGCCGAACACGTGCGCGGTGACGCGGGCGCCGAGGTCGTGCGCCACCTTGACGGCTTCGGCCAGGACGTCGTCCGGCCACAGCGGCGCCAGGTCGCCCACGCCGCGGTCGATCCAGTCGCCGACGAGCTTGACCCAGCCGTCGCCGGCACGGGCCTGCTCGGCGACGGCCTCCGGCAGCTGGGCGGGGTCGTCCAGCTCGATGCCGAGGCCGGGGAGGTACCGCTTGGTGAGGGCGAGGTGCCGCCCGGCGCGGATGATCGCCGGCAGGTCCGCCCGCCGCTGCAGCGGCCGGACGTCGATGGGGAGGCCGCAGTCGCGGATGAGCAGCGTCCCGGCGTTCCGGTCGGTGATCGCCTGGTCGGCCGCCTCCTCGAGCGACACGGGGCCGCCGACGCCGATGCCGGGGTGGCAGTGCGCGTCGACCAGGCCGGGCACCAGGAAGACGTCCCGGCCGAGGCTCTCGGCGTCCTCCACCGGCTCGAACGAGATCCGGCCGCCGGTGATCCACAGCTCCCGCGGCTCGCCGCCGGGCAGGATCACCCCGGCGGCGTGCAGTGTCTTCTCCAAAGCGCGGCTCAATTGTCCTTGGGGTTCTTCGGCAGCTTGAACTTCGTCGGGTCGAAGCCCGGGACGTCGTTCATGCCGCCCAGCTGCGAGAGGTCGGGCATGCCGCCCGGCATCTGCCCGCCCGGGGGCAGCATCGGCATGCCGCCGGGGAAGCCGCCGCGGACCTTGGGCTGGGTCGGGCCGCGCCCGCCCTTCTTGCCCTTCTTGCCCTTGCGCTTGGAGCTGCCGCCCCCGCCGCCGAAGCCGAACCGGCCGGCCATCTGGGCCATCATCTTGCGGGCCTCGAAGAACCGGTTGACCAGGTCGTTGACCTCGCGGACGGTGACGCCGGAGCCGTTGGCGATGCGCAACCGCCGCGACCCGTTGATCATCTTCGGGTCTTCGCGCTCGGCCGGGGTCATGCCGCGGATGATCGCCTGCAGCTTGTCGAGGTGCTTGTCGTCGACCTGGGCCAGCTGGTCCTTCATCTGGCCGGCGCCCGGGAGCATGCCAAGCAGGTTGCCGATCGGGCCCATCTTGCGGACCGCGAGCATCTGCTCGAGGAAGTCCTCCAGGGTGAGCTGGCCGCTGGAGAGCTTCTCGGCGGCCTTCTCGGCCTGCTTCTGGTCGAAGGCCTGCTCGGCCTGCTCGATCAGGGTGAGCACGTCACCCATGCCGAGGATCCGCGACGCCATCCGGTCCGGGTGGAAGGTGTCGAAGTCCTCGAGCTTTTCGCCGTTGGAGGCGAAGAGGATCGGCTGGCCGGTGACCTCGCGGACGCTCAGCGCGGCACCACCGCGGGCGTCGCCGTCGAGCTTGGTGAGCACGACCCCGCTGAAGCCGACGCCGTCCTGGAACGCCTGCGCCGTGGTCACGGCGTCCTGGCCGATCATCGCGTCGACGACGAACAGGACCTCGTCCGGCTCGACCGCGTCGCGGATGTCGGCGGCCTGCTTCATCAGCTCTTCGTCGACACCCAGGCGGCCCGCGGTGTCGACCACGACGACGTCGTGCTGCGCGTGTTTGGCCTCGGCGATGGCGCGGCGGGCGACGTCGACCGGGTCGCCGACGCCGTTGCCCGGCTCGGGAGCGAACGTGACGACGCCGGCGCGCTCGCCGACGACCTGCAGCTGCGTGACGGCGTTCGGGCGCTGGAGGTCGCAGGCGACCAGCATCGGCGTGTGGCCCTGCTTCTTCAGCCACAGTGCGAGCTTGCCGGCCAGCGTCGTCTTACCGGCACCTTGCAGACCGGCGAGCATGATCACGGTCGGCGGGGTCTTGGCCAGGTTGAGCCGGCGCGTCTCGCCGCCGAGGATCCCGACGAGCTCCTCGTTGACGATCTTGATGACCTGCTGCGCGGGGTTGAGCGCCTGGGAGACCTCGGCGCCCTTCGCCCGCTCCTTGATCTTCGCGATGAAGGTCTTGACCACGCCGAGGGCGACGTCGGCCTCCAGCAGCGCGATGCGGATTTCGCGCGCGGTGGCGTCGATGTCGGCGTCGGACAGCTTGCCCTTGCGCGTGAGCGTCTGCAGGGCGGCGGTGAGCCGATCGGACAGGGTGTCGAACACGGGTGTGCACGCTCCAGCTGGGTCGATGGTGGCGCGCCGGACTCAGCCGGCCTTGTCGAGGGTAGTCGCTCCGGCTCTCTCCCTCGCGGGTACGCAGGCAGTAGTAAGCCTATGTTTAGCAGCGTGGTGCCCCACTTTCGTGTGAAGCAGCAAAAATCAGTGGCATCGTCGGCGGATTTTGGTAAACATAGGTGCATGACCGCTGTAGCCGTCCTGACCGAACCGGCGACCGATGCCGACGAACCCGTGCCGCTGCGGCGGATCGCCGCGCTGTTCCGCCCGCACCGCGGGCCCCTCGGCGCACTGTTCGCGCTGATCGTCGTGCAGGCCGGCCTCGGCGTCGTCTCGCCGTTCCTGCTGCGCGAGATCCTCGACGACGCCCTGCCGCACCGTGACACCCTGCTGATCAGCCTGCTCGCGGCCGGGATGATCGTCTGCGCGGTCGGCAGCGGCGCCCTCGGCGTCGCGACCACGGGGCTGTCGAACACCATCGGGCAACGGGTCATGAACGAGCTGCGCGTCTCGGTCTACGGCCACCTGCAGCGGATGTCGCTCGGCTTCTTCACGCGGACGAAGAGCGGCGAAGTGCTCTCGCGGGTGTTCAACGACATCGGCGGGGTCGACAACGTGATCACCACGACCGCCGGGTCGATGGTGCAGAACGCGACCACGACGATCGCCATCACGGTCGCCCTGGTCCTGCTCGACTGGCAGCTCGCGGCGCTCTCGCTGGTCGTCGTGCCACTGTTCCTGCTGTTCACCCTGCGGCTGGGCAAGAAGCGGCGGAACCTGGCCCGCGGCCGGACCCGCCGGATGGCCCGGCTGACGACGATGGTCGAAGAGTCCCTGTCGGTCACCGGGGTGCTGCTCGCCAAGACGATGGGCAACGAGCGGGCGATGCGCGAGCGCTTCGGGGCGGAGTCGCGGGAGATCGCGTCGCTGGAACGGGCCGCCGCGCTGGCCGGCCGCTGGCAGACGGCGTCGAGGGCGATGAGCCTCACCGTGATCCCGGCGCTGGTCTACTGGATCGCCGGGCTGGCGCTGGCGGGCGGTGCGTCGCCGATTTCGCTCGGCACCGTCGTGGCGTTCACCAGCATGCTCAACCGGCTGGTGGCGCCGGCGAGCGCGATGCAGACGATCGGGCAGAACGTGGCGACGTCGAAGGCGCTGTTCGGCCGCATCTTCGAGGTCCTCGACCTGCCGGTGGAGATCGCGGACAAGCCGGGGGCGCGGGAGCTCCAGGTGCGCCGCGGTGACGTCTCGATGCGCGGCGTGTCGTTCCGCTACGGCGAAGACGGCCCGCCGACGCTGCGGGAGATCGACCTCGACGTGCCGGCCGGGACCACGACGGCCCTGGTCGGCTCGACCGGCTCGGGCAAGACGACGCTCGCCTACCTGGTCGCCCGGCTGTACGAGGTGAGCAGCGGTTCGGTGACGATCGACGGCACCGACATCCGGGACGTCACGCTGGCTTCGCTCGCGGCCGGCGTCGGGCTGGTGTCGCAGGAGACCTACCTCTTCCACGACACCGTGCGGGAGAACCTGCGCTTCGCCAAGCCGGACGCGACGGACGACGAGATCGAGCAAGCGGCGAAGGCCGCGCACATCCACGACACGCTCGCCGGGCTGCCGGAGGGGTACGACACCGTCGTCGGCCAGCGGGGCTACCGGTTCTCCGGCGGGGAAAAGCAGCGGATGGCCATCGCCCGGATCATGCTGCGCAGCCCGCCCGTGCTCATCCTCGACGAGGCGACCAGCGCGCTCGACAACCGCACCGAACGCTCGGTGCAGGCCGAGCTCGACCGGCTCGCCGCGGGCCGCACGACGCTGATGATCGCGCACCGGCTGTCCACTGTGGAGCACGCGGACCAGATCGTGGTGCTGCACGAGGGCCGGATCGCCGAAAGGGGGACGCACGAGGAATTGCTGGCGCGCGACGGGCGCTATGCCCGGCTTGTCCACGGGAGCACCTAATGTGGGGCCATGCAGAGCGAACCGGCCCGGACCCTTGACGAGACCGCCGCGCGGGTCACCGCGGACGCCGAACTCGCCGAGCTGTCCCGGCGGGTGCGCGAAGGCGTCGGGCGGCTGAACTGGCGGATGCGCGCGGAAGCGGACCGGCACATCCCCGGGCCGGCGGTACTCGCGGTGCTGAGCCGGCTCTACCGGGCGGGCACGCAGACGCCGACCGAGCTGGCCGAAGCGGAACGGCTGCAGCCGCAGTCGCTCACCCGCATCTTGGCGTCGCTCGACCTCCGCGGCCACATCGAGCGGAACCCGGATCCCGACGACGGACGCCGGTCGCGGGTCAGCATCACCGACGAAGGCCTGGCCGTCCTCCGCCGGTACAGCGCCCAACGCGAACGCTGGCTGGCCACGGCGCTCGAATCGACGCTGTCGCCGACCGAGCGTCAGCTGCTCCGGCTGGCCGCCGACCTGCTCATCAGGGTCGCGGACGCCTGAAAGCTGCCGTGGAGACCCCTCGATCCCTCCACGGCAGCCTTCGGACACCCCCTTGGTGTCCCGCGCCGCCTCCCCGCGGTGCGGGACGGGTTCCGGAACGGGCTGCTCCTCCTCCGGCCCGCCCCGGAACCCTGGCGCCTGGACGGCTCACCTCCCCAGGGGCCGTCCGGACTTCCCCCCTCGCCAGCGATCCGGTATCCGCTGACAGAAGGAAGTCTGCCGCGCCAGGGGCGGCGGGTTCAGTGTGAGAACCCTCAATTACCCGTGGGTAGTAATACTCAGCCGGACGCCTTCGTGCGTCCACGGCTGCGCGTCGCGGCTCGCTTCGCCGTCGTACGCGCCTTCGCGGCCCTCGAGGCCGCCGCCTTGGCCTTCGTGACGGCCGCGTTGCGCTCGTCCTCCGCTTCGGCGGCGCTCTCCTGCAACGCGGCCAGCAGGCGGGTGACGCCCTCGGCCTGTTCGGCGGCCGTCGGCTGGACGACCTCGGCGCCATCGATCTTCGCCTGGACCAACGCCTGGAAGGCCTCGCGGTAACGGTCGGGGTACCGGCCGGGGTCGAACTCGCCGGTCAGCTCCTCGACCAGGTTCACCGCCCGCCGCAGCTCACCGGGGCGGATGTCGACGTCGGCGTGCTGGAACGGGAAGTCGGGGGTGCGCACCTCGTCCGGCCACCGCATCGTCTCCAGCACGATCACCTGATCGCGCACGCGCAGCGCCCCGAGCGTCTCGCGGCGGCGCAGCGCGACGGTGACCAGCGCGAGCCGGCCCGACTGCTGCAGCGCCTCGCTGAACAGCACGTACGGCTTCGTGCCCGCCGGTTCGGGTTCGAGGTAGTAGCTCTTCGCGAACCACAGCGGATCGACGTCGGGCACCGGCGCGAACCCGCGGATGGCGATCGTGCGGCCCGGCATCGGGAGGGACGCGAGCTCGTGGTCGGACAGCAGGACGACGTCGCCACCGGGGACCGGGTAGCCGCGGATCATCTCCTCGGGCGGCACCTCGGCGCCGTCGACCTCGCACACGCGCTTGACGCGGACGCGGCCGCCGTCGGTTTCGTGCACCTGGTGCAGCGGGATTTCCCGCTCCTCGGTGGCGCTGTACGCCTTCACCGGGATGGCGTAACTGCCGAACCCGATCGTGCCTGTCCACACTGCGCGCATCCGTGCCACCTCCGCAGCTCCAGGCTAGACAGCGGCCCCGGCGGATCGACAGCTACAAACGGGTGTCAGGCGAGACGGATTCGCTCACACATTCGAACGACGGCGTGACCTCGTCGAGCGCCTCCGCCGAGCACCGGGAGGCGATGGCGGCCGCGCGGAGCACCTCGGTGACCACTTCGACGTCCAGCGGCGGCGCCGCGGCGAGGGCGGCCGAACCGCCTTCGACCCGGGCAGCCAGGCCGGCGAGTGCGTGGGAGATGGCTTCCTGGCCGGCGACCAGCTGGGCGACGACGTCGGTGAGCTCGGCCGTCGTGGCGCCCGGGCCACCGCAGCGCAGGCCGGCGGCGAGTTCCTCGGCGCACGAGCGCAGATGAGTGGCGACGACGGTCGGCGGCAGCGTCAGCCGATCCTGCATCGCTCACCCCCTCGGGCCGGTCGAAGCAGCCATAGTGCCACCGCACGCGGCGTCACCGGACGCGACACACCGCCAGTCGCATATTTGACCGAGCGTTCTCGATCCGGTTAGGGTTCGATCATGTCCCGGGTCAAGGAGTTCGACGTCGGCGAAGCCTGCGACGGCGCACTCACGCTCTTCCGGCGCCAGGGGTACGAGGCGACGTCCGTCAGCGATCTCGTCACGCACCTCGGCGTCGCCAAAGCCAGCCTGTACGCCACCTTCGGCACGAAGCACGACCTCTACGTCACGGCGTTGAAGCGCTATGCGGAACGCACCGACGCGCGGGTCATGGCCCAGTTGTCGGAGCCGGGTTCCGGAGTGGCCGCGGTGCGCCGGCTGTTCGACAGCTACACGGCCGAAATTCTCGGCGACGAAACGAGAATGGGCTGCTTCGTCGTCAACGCGGCGATCGAACTGCTCCCCCACGACCCCGAAGTCGCGCGGCTGGTGGAACGCAGCTGGGACACCCTAGAAGTCGCGCTCACCATGGCACTGGAGCGCGCGAAGGCCCAAGACGAACTCCCCGCCGGAAGCGACCCGGCGACGCTGGCGCGCTTCCTGCTCACGGTGCTTCAAGGGCTGCGCGTCCTGGGCAAGGGCACCGATGCCGCGAGCCGGGTGAACGCGGCCGTCTCTCAGGCCATGCGCCTGCTCATTCAAGAATGATTGGACCAGAAAGAAGGCACACGATGGGGGCACGTTTCGCGGGCAAGGTCGTCCTGGTGACGGGCGGCGGCTCGGGCATCGGACGGGCGACGGCCCGGGCCTTCGCGGACGAAGGCGCGACGGTGGTCGTCGCCGGGCGCGACGAGCGGCGGCTGGCGTCCGCGGTGGCGGAGATCGGCGGCGGCGCGAGCGCGGTGACCGTCGACGTGACCGACTCCGCGGACGTGGCGCGGATGGTGGCGACGGTCGTCGCGCGGCACGGCCGGCTGGACGTCGCGTTCAACAACGCGGGCATCCTCGGATCGCCGGCGGCGGCCGCGGACCTCGGCGAGGACGACTTCGGCGCGGTGATGGGCACGAACGTCACCGGGACGTGGCTGTGCCTGAAGCACGAGGTCGCGCACATGCGGGCACACGGCGGCGGCGCGATCGTCAACATGGCGTCGAACATCGGCGCGCACGGCAGGCTGCCGAACATGGCGGCCTACGCGGCCTCGAAGGCCGCGGTGAGCGTGCTGACCCGGACGGCGGCGCGCGACCACATCGCCGACGGCATCCGCATCAACGCCGTCAGCCCGGGCGCGACCGACACGGACATGTCCCGGCGCCCCGGCGAGACGGACGCCGGCCGCGCCGAGCGGCTGAAGAACGCGATTCCGCTGGGCCGGGTGGGTGCCACCGCCGAAGTGGCTGCCGCGGTGTTGTGGCTGGCTTCGGACGAAGCCGCGTTCACCGTGGGGCACGACCTGGTGGTCGACGGCGGCGCGACCGCCTGAGCGGTCCCACCCGGGCCCGCGGATGGGGGGTTGGCCGGCTCCTCCCCCGGCGGGAATTCACGACTCACGGTTGCGCATGGTGACGATTCCTCTCTCGGGCGGGAACGGACTGGGTACACGGCTGGGCTCAGGACTCGCGGTTGCGCACGGCACTTCTCCTTCCGGCACGCGGTCGGCTGGGTGGGCATCGGTTCAGGACTCGCGGTTGCGCACAGCAGCTCTCCCTCCGGGCGCGGGCGAACATCGGGACACGACGGCTCAGGACTCGCGATTGCGCACGACAGCCCTCCTTCCGGACACGGGCGAACAGGGTCACGACGGCTCAGGACTCGCGGTTACGCACGACGCCCTCCTCTCGACACGGGGGTGGCGGACAGCACGGGCTCACGACTCGCGGTTGCGCATGACAGCTCTCCTCTCGGCACGGGCAAACAAGGGACACCGCCACTCAGGACTCGCGGTTGCGCACGACAGCCCTCCTTCCGGACACAGGCGAACAAGGGACACGACAGCTCACGACTCGCGATTACGCACGACAGCCCTCCTCTCGACACGACAAACAGAGGTCACAGCGGCTCAGGACTCGCGATTGCGCACGACAGCCTCCCTCCGGCGGTACGCGCGGACTTCGGGACGGGGAGGCTCAGGACTCGCGGTTGCGCATGACGGCGTCCTCCCTTCACTGGTCCGAACGTGTGGCAATCATCGATCGCGGGCGCCCGGTGTGGTGGGGTGGATGCGGATCGTCGGATCACCCAGGGGAGTTGCACCGCCTTGAGTATGGACGGCGCCCGTCCGGCCCAACCCCGCACGGGACGGATCCGTGGGGCGCTGAACCCTGCTCACTGGATCCTCTGGCAGCAACGCGGGTCGCTGATCTTCTACTGCTTCCTCGTCGAGTCCGTGGCGCTCGCCGTCACCGTGCCTGCCGCCGTCACCATGCCCGCGCGCGGATGGGACCTGGCCGTCTTCGCCGTCCTCGCGAGCCTCGGCGTTCTGCAGGCCGAGCTGGGCCGGAAGATCGAACGCGTCCGGCGGCTGGTGTCCGACACCCCGCACATCAACCTGACGTCGGTCTGGACGTTCGCCGGCGTGCTGCTCCTGCCGCCCGCGCTCGTCACCGCGTTGATCGCCGTCCTCTACCTGCACCTCGCCACGCGCAGCCTCGCGCGGATGAAGCGCGTGCCGCCGTTCCGGATGACGCTGAACGCGACGCTGGTCGTCATCACCTGCTACTCCGCCGAACTCGTCCTGGACCGCCTCGGCGTCCCGGACATGTACACCGCGCTGACCGCGGGCTGGCGCGGCGTCACGGCCATCACGCTGGCCGCGGTGACGTACTTCCTGGTCTCGGCGATCACCATCGTCCCGGCACTGACGATCACCAAACGCACCGTCAAGGCGTTCTTCGGCGGCCTCGGCGACAACCTCCTCGAGGTCGCGACGCTCTGCCTGGGCCTGCTCACGGCGTTGACGCTGGCGACGCTGCCCGCGCTCGCCGTCGCGATCGTGCCGCCGCTGCTGGTGCTGCACCGGGCGGTGCTCATCAAGCAGCTGGAGATCGCCGCGACGACCGACGAGAAGACCGGCCTGTTCAACACGACCGGGTGGCACCTGCTCGCTTCGCGCGAATTGGCCCGGGCCCAGCGCAGCACGCGCAGCACGTTCGGCGTGCTGATGATCGACCTGGACTACTTCAAGCTGATCAACGACGAGCACGGGCACCTCGCGGGCGACACCGTGCTGCGCGCGGTCGCGGCGACGATCAAGAGCGCCGTGCGCGACTACGACTCGGTCGGCCGCTTCGGCGGCGAGGAGTTCGTCGTCCTGCTGCCCGACATCGGACCGGCGGCCGTGCTGGCGGTGGCCGAGCGCATCCGCTCGGCGATCGAGTCCCTGCGGGTCGAGTACGAGGACGGCAGCCGCATCCGCGCGATCGGCGGCCTGTCCGCCTCCATCGGCGTCGCGACCTACCCGGACGGCGGCACGGCCGTCGACCGGCTGCTGCAGGCGGCCGACAAGGCCCTGTACCGGGCCAAGGACGCGGGTCGCAACCAGGTCGTCGAAGGCACGGCGCCCGCCTGATCCCACCGGAGAAACCGTCGCTGACCAGGCGACTTGTCAGATTTGCTCGACTGAGCTAAATTTTGCTCATGCGAGCAAGAACGTTCACCGAGTCCGGCAGGCGCGCGCAGATCGTGCGGGCGGCGATCGCCGTGATCGCCGAAGCCGGGTACCTCAAGGCGTCGTTCAGCCGGATCGCGAAGCACGCGGGCCTGTCGAGCACGGGGATGATCAGCTACCACTTCGCCGGCAAGGACGACCTGCTCGCCGCCTGCGTCACCGAGATCGAAGAGATCACCGGGGCGTTCATGCAGCCGCGCATCGACGCCGCGGTCGGGCACGTCGCCCAGCTGCGCGCCTACGTCGAGGCGAACGTCGACCTCGTCGGCGAGCACCCCGCCGAGGTCCGGGCGCTGATCGACCTCATTAAGAACGCCGGCTCGCGCAGCGACGCCGTCAACGGGCGGCTCGCCCTGTTCGAAGAGCACTTCCGCACCGGGCAGGCGGCCGGCGCCTTCGGCACCTTCGACGCCCGGACCGCGGCGCTGTCCTTCACCTCCGGGCTCGACGCCGTCGTCGCCACCGCGGCGGCGGACGTGCCCGAACCCGCCGAGCTCGCGCGCATCGGCCGCGAGCTCGCCGACCTGTACGTGCGGGCCACCGCACCCGAATCCACGGGGGAATCCGAATGATGATCGAGCAGAAGACCGAACCCGACGCCGGCCTGCGCCGGGTCGTGCGCGCCAACGTGCGGAACGTCGTGTTCGAAGTGATCGTCCCGATGGCGCTGTTCTACGGCCTGCGCGCCGCGGGGGTGAGCCAGTGGTGGGCGCTGATGGCCGGTGTCCTGGTCGCCGCGCCGTACGTGGTGTGGACCGTCGCCCGCAACCGCAAGATCGACCTCGTCGCCCTGGTCACGCTCAGCGTCCTGGTGCTCTCGGTCGTGCTCGGCCTGCTGTCGGACGACCCGCGCACGCTGGTCATCCGCGAAGGCTGGACAGCGGCGCTGGGCGGCCTGTTCGGCGCGTGGATGCTGGTGACGGTCTTCGTCGGCCGCCCGGCGCAGCTGACGCTCGGCCGCACGATCGCCGAGATCAAGCGCGGCGCCGAAGGAGCCGACGCGTGGGCGGGCCGCTGGGACACCGATGCCCGGTTCCGGCGCGGCCTGCGGATCAACACGGCTGCCTGGGGCGCGGTGCTGCTGGGCAGCGCGGTGGTGCACATCGTGCTCGTCTACACGCTGCCGATCGACCTCATCGCGCTGGTCACCAACGTGGCGTGGTTCGGCGCGCTGGCCCTGCTGATCGCCTGGCACGTCTGGTACCTCCGCAAGGAGAACCTCGATGCCTGACGTCCTGGTCGCGGGCGCCGGCCCGACCGGCCTGCTGACCGCGTTCGAGCTGGAACGCGCCGGGGCCGACGTCCTGGTTCTCGAGCGGGACGCCGAGCCCACCACGCAGTCGAAGGCCCTCGGCCTGCAGCCCCGGTCCGTCGAGGTGCTGGCCGACCGCGGGCTGCTCGCCGCGATCGAGCCGCACGTGCGGGCGAAGCTGCCCGCCGGGCACTTCTCCGGCGTCCCGATCGACTACACCGACCTGCCCACGTCCTTCCCGTACCAGCTCGGCGTGGAACAGGCCCACGTCGCGGCGGCGATCGAGGCGCGGCTGCGCACCCCGGTGCTGCGCGACGCGGCCGTCACCGCCGTGGCGCAGGACGACGAGGGCGTGACGGTCACCGCCGGCGGGCGCGAGCACCGGGCCGGCTGGCTGGTCGCCGCCGACGGCGGGCACAGCACGGTCCGGACGCTGCTGGGTGCGGACTTCCCCGGCAGTCCGGCGCGGAGCTCGCTGGTCGTCGCGGACATCACCCTCGCCGTCAAGCCCGCCGGACTCGCGGAGGACTGGCAGCTGCCGTCCTCGGGGTCGGGGTACCTGCTGCCGCTGTCCGAAGGGCGCTATCGCACGGTCGTCTTCGGCGAAGAGCAGCAACGGCTCGAGCGCGACGAACCGGTCACCGCCGGCGAAGTGCAGCGGGCGCTGACCGCCGCGCACGGACCGGAGATCCTGGTGGGCGACGTGCTGTGGGCGTCGCGGTTCGGCGACGCGTCCCGGCAGCTGGAGCGCTACCGCCACGGCCGGGTGCTGTTCGCCGGCGACGCCGCGCACATCCACCTCCCGGTCGGTGGCCAGGGCCTCAACCTGGGCCTGCAGGACGCGGTGAACCTGGGCTGGAAGCTGGCCGCGACGGTCCACGGCACGGCACCGGACGGGCTGCTCGACAGCTACCACGACGAGCGCCACCCGATCGCGGCGCGTGTGCTGGTCAGCACAAGGGCGCAGGCGGTCCTCGGCGTCCCCGACCCGGACGCGGTCGCGGTCCGGGCGGTGGTCACGGAGCTGCTGGCCGTGCCCGAAGCACGCCGGGCGGTCGCCGCGGAGCTGTCGGGCATCGGGGTGACGTACCCGGGGATCACCGGCCGCGCGACCGATGTCCCGGCCAGCCAGGACGGCCGCGCGGTCCTGGTCGGCGCGACCGTGCCGGCGGGGTGGGCCGGGCGGGTCGAGGGCCGCGAGGGGGCGGCACCTCGGCTCGTCCGGCCCGACGGGTACGTCGCGTGGGACGGCGGACCGGGGCTCGACGAGGCACTCCGCCGCTGGCTCGGCACACCCGCCTAGTGTCGTGCGCCCCAATGTGGTTTTCGGAGCGGTCAACGCACCAAAGGCCACATTGGGGCGCATCACTCCCCCGCGGCCGCTAGGAAGCCGCCGCCAGGACGGCCTGCTCGACCTCTCGGCGCCAGCCCGGCTCGATGTGGCCGCTGCGGGGCGTCACCGCGAAGGAGTCCACCACCGCGCCACCCAGCGTCGACGCCTTCGCCCAGCGGACCTCCGCGTCGCACCGGCGCAAGGCGCCCGCCACCCGGAACAGCAGGCCGATGCGGTCGGCCGCGCGCAGCTCCAGGACCACCGTGTCCGGGCCCGTCGTCTCGTCGTCGAACCAGAGCACCTTCGGGGCGACCGGTGGCGGGGGGCCGTAGTCGCGCTCCTTCGCCGCCAGCCGCTGGGTCAGCGGCAACGTGCCCGCGACCGCCCTGGCGAACTGCTCCCGCAGCAGGGTCGCGTCCGGCAACGACCCGAACTTCGGGGACGCCGTGAACACGCCCGCGCGGCCGCCGTCGTGACCGCGCAGGACCGCCGAGTGGACCTCCAGGGAATTCAGCGCCAGCACGCCCGCCGCCGGAGCGAGGAGTTCCGCCCGGGCCGGGACGGCCAGCAGGACCGTGACCACCTTGCCGTGCGAGCTGATCCGGATCTCGCCCGTCCCCGACGCCACGGCCGCCGCGACGAGCTCGCGCTGTTCGTCGTCCATCGGTTCCGGGGCGGTGAACCCCTTGCCGTGCAACACTTCTTCGCAGCCTGCCGCCAGCTGCGCCAGCAGGCGCGCCTTCCAGTCCGTCCAGACTCCCGGCCCGGTGGCCAGCGAGTCGGCCTGCGTCAATGCGTGCAGCAGCTCGACCAGGACGAGGTCGCTGTCCAGGGTCTTGACCACCCGCGCCACCGTGGCCGGTTCGCTGATGTCGCGCCGCGTCGCGGTGTGCGGCAGCAGGAGGTGGTGGCGGACCATCGCCGACACTGTGGCCGCGTCGGCCGGGCTGAGCCCGAGCCGGGCCGCGACCTGGGCGGAGATCTTGGCGCCCAGCTCCGAGTGGTCGGCGTCGCGGCCCTTGCCGATGTCGTGCAGCAGCGCGCCGATCAGCAGCAGGTCGGGGCGCGACACCGTGGTGGTCAGCTTGGCCGCCTCCACGCAGGTGCGCACCAGGTGCCGGTCGACCGTCCACTGGTGCACCGGCGAGCGCGGCGGCAGGTCGCGGACCGCGCCCCACTCCGGGAACAGCCGGGACCACAAACCGGTGCGGTCGAGCGATTCGACCGCGTCGACCAGGCCTTCGCCGGCGCCCAGCAGCTCGACCAGCGCGTTCAGCGCCTCGGCCGGCCACGGGGCACGCAGCTCCGGTGCCGACTCGGCCAGCGCCTTGAGCGTGCCGAGCGCGATCGGCTTGCCCGTCCGCGCCGACGCGGCGGCAACCCGCAGCAGCAACGCCGGGTCCTTCGCCGGGACGGCGTCGCGGGCCAGCGCCACCTCGTTGCCGTGCAGCACCACGTTTTCCGCGAGCGGTGTCCGGGACGGACGCCGTCCGAAGCGCGTCTTCGGCGGCTCCACAGTGGACCGGAGCGCGACGTCGAGTGCGTACGCGATCGTGCGCCCCGCCCCGGAAAGCTTGCGGGCCAGCGTGAACCGGTCGCCGAAGCCGAGTTCGGCGGCGACCAGTTCGGCTTCCGGCGCGGACAGGACGTCCCGTTCACGCCGGATCTCGCGCCGCAGCTCGGTGCGGACGTCGAGCAGGAGCCCCTTCGCTTCCAGGAGTTCCTCGCCCGGACGCGCGGTGAGCTGCGCCGCGGCGAGGGCTTCCAGGACGGCGAAGTCCCGCAGCCCGCCCCGGCCGTGCTTGAGGTCCGGCTCGGCGGACTGCGCGATTTCGCCGCTGCGGGCCCAGCGCTGCCGGACCGACGCGGTCATGTCCGGGATCTGCTTGCGCGCGGTGCGGCGCCACTGGTCCCGCGCCGCGGCCACCAGCCGGCCGCTCAGCTCGGCGTCCCCGGCGAGGTGCCGGGCGTCGAGCAGGCCCATGGCCACGCGCAGGTCCTCCGAAGCGACCTTCAGCGCCTCACCGGGCGTGCGGACCGAGTGGTCCAGCCCGATTTTGGCGTCCCACAAGGGATACCAGAGCGCGTCCGCGATCTCGCCGACGCCGCTGTTGCCGTTGTGCACCAGCAGCAGGTCAAGATCGGAGAACGGCACCAGTTCCCGGCGGCCGAGCCCGCCCACGGCGACCAGCGCGACACCCGGTTCCGCGGTGTCGACGCCGGCCGCCGAGGCTCCCCTGCCCAGCCAGAACTCGTAGAGGTCGACCAGGGCCGCCCGCAGTGCGGACGCCCCCAGCCTCCCGTGCCTGCCCTCGAGCAAACGCTCGGTGGCCTTGACCAGTTCGCCCCCGTCGGCCATCCCAGACGCCTTATAGAGCGTCCGTGCCGCGCTCGCCGGTCCGTACCCGGATGACGGTCTCCACGGGCGTCACCCACACCTTGCCGTCACCGATCTTGCCGGTGTGCGCGGCCGTGGTGATGGCCTCGAGGACCTTCTCCACGTTGGTGTCGTCGGTGACGACCTCGACCTTCAGCTTGGCCACGAAGTCCACCGAGTACTCGGCACCGCGGTAGACCTCGGTGTGGCCCTTCTGCCGGCCGTACCCCTGGACTTCGCTGACCGTCATACCGAGCACGCCCAGCTGTTCCAGCGCGGAGCGGACGTCGTCGAGCGTGAACGGCTTCACAATCGCCGTGATGAGCTTCATGCCTTGCTCTCCTCGAGTTTCGTGGCCGCCGTGGCGGACTTGACCGGGATGGTGTTCGGGTGCCCGAGGCCACCGCCCGTCCCGGTGAAGTCGTAGGCGCTCTCCGCGTGCTGGGCTTCGTCGATGCCGCTGACCTCGTCCTCGGTGCTGACGCGGAAGCCGCCCGCCTTCTTGATCACGAAGCCGATGATGAAGGACAACACGAAGGAGTACGCGAGCACCGCACCGGCGGCCGCGGCCTGTCGACCCAGCTGGGTGAACCCGCCGCCGTAGAACAGGCCGTCCGCACCGAGCGAGTTGACGCTGGTGGTGCCGAAGAAGCCGATCAGCAGCGTGCCGACGATGCCGCCGACCAGGTGGACACCCACGACGTCGAGCGAGTCGTCGAAGCCGAACTTGAACTTGAGCGAGATGGCCAGCGCACAGAGGAGACCGGCGATCAGGCCGATCGCGATGGCCCCGAGCGGGCTCACGAAACCACACGCCGGGGTGATGGCGACCAGGCCGGCAACCGCACCGGAAGCCGCGCCGAGGGTGGTCGGCTTGCCGAACTTGAGCTGCTCCACGATCAGCCAGCCGAGCACCGCGGCGGCGGTGGCGACGGTGGTGTTGGTGAACGCGACCGCGGCGAGGTCGTTGGCGGCCAGCGCCGAACCGGCGTTGAAGCCGTACCAGCCGAACCACAGCAGCGAGGCACCGAGGAGCACGAACGGCACGTTGTGCGGCCGGCCGGTGTCCTTCGGCCAGCCCTTGCGCTTGCCGAGCACGATCGCCAGCGCCAGGCCCGCGGCACCGGCGTTGATGTGGACCGCGGTACCACCGGCGAAGTCGAGTGCCTTGAGGTTGTTCGCGATCCAGCCGCCGACGGCGTTCTCGCCGACGAAGCCGTTGAACGAGAACACCCAGTGCGCGACCGGGAAGTACACGACCGTGACCCAGACGACGACGAACAGCGTCCAGCCCCAGAACTTCGCGCGGTCGGCGATGGCGCCGGAGATCAGCGCGGGGGTGATGATCGCGAACATCAGCTGGAACATCACGAAGGCGAGGATGGGCAGGCCATCCGAGCCGGGCCAGGCCACCGCCGGTGACGTGTCGGTCGCGGCGACCGCAAAGCCGGCGAGCTTCCCGAAGGTGTTTTCGAGGCCGGCGAAGTGGAAGTTACCGACGAAACCTCCGAAGGCGTCGTCGCCGAAGGACATCGAGAAGCCGTACAGGGCCCACAGCACCCCCACGACGGCCAGCGCGATGAAGTTCATCATCAGCATGTTCAGGACGCTCTTCGCGCGGACCATGCCGCCATAGAAGAACGCCAGTCCTGGGGTCATGAGCATGACCAGCGCGGCGCTGGCCAATACCCATGCGGTGTCTCCTGCGTTCAGCACATCGTCCTCCCGTGCCCTGGGTTGGTGCGTTGGCAGTTTTGGCGCGCGGTGTTTCACGGGGCGGCGCGCGAGGTTTCACCCGCGTGAACTGTCCGCGCCCGGTTGTTACGGCCAGGTTTCCCAGGACCCCTCCTCGGGTGTCCGGTTGCGAAACGTCGTGGTCGAATATCCCCATGACACCGGCCGACCGCGGGAATGACCCACTGCCACCCCGGGTCGTCGCGGCACTGCGGTGTTCGGTGTGCGGTGACCCGATCGGCGCAGCGGGACCCACGCTGCGTTGCGGGAACCGCCACTCTTTCGATCTAGCGCGCCAGGGTTACGTGAACCTGTTGCACGCGCGAATCCCGGCCGGGACGGCGGACACCGCACCGATGGTCGCGGCGCGCGCGGACTTCCTCGCGTCGGGCGCCTACGAGCCGCTGGCGGACGAGCTGGCCCGCGTGTGCGCGGACGCCGGCGGCCTGGTGATCGACGCGGGCGCGGGCACGGGGTACTACCTCGCCCGGGTGCTGGAGGCGTCGGAGGCGTTCGGCCTCGCGCTGGACGTCTCGGCGGTCGCGCTGCGGCGGGCGGCGCGGGCCCACCCGCGGCTGGGCGCGGCGGTGTGGAACCTGTGGGAGCCGTGGCCGGTGGGCGACAGGGTGGCGTCTGTCGTGCTGAACGTCTTCGCGCCGCGCAACGGGCCGGAGTTCCACCGCGTGCTGCGGCCCGGCGGCCTGCTGGTCGTCGCGGCCCCGGCCCCGGACCACCTCCGCGAGCTGGGCGACCTGGTGCTGGCCGTCGACGAGCGCAAGGACGAGCGCCTCGACGCCACCCTCGGCGAGTACTTCACGCGCACGGACCGCACGGAGGTCCGGCGCGAAGTGGCGCTGACGCCGCGGCAGGTCCGCCAGGCGGTCGAGATGGGCCCCGCCGCGTTCCACCTGGACCGCGACGGGCGCCGGGAGCGGCTCGACGCGCTTCACGAGCCGCAGACCGTCACGGTGTCGTTCACGGTCTCTACCTACCGGCGACGCTGAGTCTGGAAGGGTGAGGGGGTGAAGCCCGACTGGACCGCCTCCGCGACCCGGCTCGCGGACGCGGAGTGGGTGCGGGCCCGCATCGGCGGCGCGGCGAAGCTGTACGGCTGCGCGCGACCGGAGGTGCTGGGGACGATCTGGTGGTACTCGCTGTCGTCGGTGCTGGTCGGGCCGGCGGTGGAGGGCCTGGTGGCCGGGACGCCGGTCGATCCGTCGCTGGACGCCGTGGAGCTCGACCTCGTCGCCGACGGGCGCTTCCTCGGCGCCCGGTCCACCCGTCCGCTCGACGGCGGCCTCCCCGCACTGGGCGCCGCCCTCACCGGCGCCCTCGGCACCGCGATCGCCACCATCGCCGCCGTCAGCGGGGCGCGCGAGCGCGCGCTCGGGGCGATCGCCACCGACTCGATCGGCAACCGGCTGCTGTGGACGCCGGATCCGGAGCGCGCGATGACTCTCGCCGGACCGCTGGTGGACGCGATCGACCTGAGTCTGCCGAAGCCGCGGTTCGTCCGCGTGGGCCGCACCCCCGCCGTCCGGCGTGCTTCGTGCTGCCTGATCTACGAAGTCGGCAACCCGAAGTGCGTGAGCTGCCCACGTCAGACGCCCGAAGAGCGCGAAGCACGCCTTCGCGCTGCCTTGGGTTAGAGAACCGCCAGCTCCAACCCGGCGAGCCGGTCCGGATCGGCGATGACGTCGATGCCGGTGATGCGGTCATCGTCGACGCGGAACGCCAGGACGACCGCCAGGCGCCCTTCGCGCACCATGAACAACCCGGGGGCGCCGTCGACCAGGGCGAGTTCGCTGGCGCGAGCCCGCTCGGACGCCAGGATCGCGCCGCGGCGCACGCTCTCGACGCCGCGCAGCACGACCGGCGCCGGGGTCGGGCCGGCGAACCGGTCGGCGTGCAGCACGACGTCCGGGTCGAGCAGGGCCAGCAGTGCTTCGAAGTCGCCGCCGCGGGAGGCCGCCAGGAAGGCTTCGACGACCTTGCGCCGCCGGGGCAGGTCCGCGTCCGCCGGGGCGCCGCCCTTCACCCGGCGGCGGGCGCGGCTGGCGAGCTGCCGGGTGGCGGCCGGGGTCTTGCCGATCACCGGCGCGATCTCGTCGAACGGCACCGCGAACATGTCGTGCAGCACGAACGCGACGCGCTCGGCCGGGCCCAGTGCGTCGAGGACCACCAGCAGCGCCCGCCCGACGGTGTCGGCGAGTTCCGCCTCTTGCCCGGGGTCGCGGCGGTCGTCGTCCGGTTCGGGCTGCCCGTCGAGGGGCTCCTCGCGGTGGTTGCGGCGCGTGCGCAGCAGTGACAGGCAGACGCGGGCGACCACGGTCGTCAGCCACGCGGGGATGTTGCCGATCTCGCCGGCGTCGGTGCGGTGGAACCGCAGCCACGTCTCCTGGACGGCGTCGTCGGCTTCGGCCGCCGAGCCCAGCATCCGGTAGGCGACCGCCCGCAGCCGCGGCCGCTCCTGCTCGAACCGCTCGGTCAGCGTGTCCACCGTGTCCCGTTCCTTCCACCGTGCGTCGTAAGCAGTAGACCCCGCGGTGGGGACGGATGTGACCGGAACGGAAGTGATCCCGGTCATTCGGCGGCGGCGTGGCGCAGGGCCTCGGCCAGCAGCGCCGCGGGTTCGGACAGCGGCCCCGGCAGCCGCGCCAGCACGACCCGCCGCCGCTCCGAGGGGCCGCCGCGCACCTCCAGCACCCGCACCCCGGGCGGCACCGCCTCGGCCAGCGACGCGGGCAGCGTCGTCAGCCCGCAGCCGGCGGCGACCAGGCTCAGCTTGGCCAGCCAGTCGCGGGCGGTGTGGGCAATTTCGGGCCGCTCGTCCAGCCCCGGCCACACGCCCATCAGCGTGTCCTCCCCCGCCGACGGCCCGGCGATCCAGCGCTGCCCGCGCAGGTCCGCGACGTCGACCGGGCCGGCGCCGGCCAGCGGGTGGCCCGTCGGCACCGCGAGGCGGAGGGTGCGCTCGGCGAGCGTCTCCCGGTGCAGCGCCGGCGTCTCGGCGTCCGGCGGCCGGAACGGCGGGGCCGAGCCGAGCACGGCCAGGTCGACCGTGCCCGCGCGCAACGCCCGGACGAGGACCGGCGTCGTGCCCTCGCGGGTGAGCACGGTGACGGCCGGGTGCGTGCGCCGCAGTTCGGCGACGGCACGCGGCACCAGCACCGCGCCCGCGCTGGGGAACCAGCCCAGGCGGACCGTGCCGGCGTCGGCGGGCAGCCCGGCCAGCTCGCGCCCGGCCGCGTCGATCTCGTCGAGCACCGCGATCGCCCGGCGCAGCACGACGGTCCCGGCGGTGGTGAGGCGGACGCCGCCGGGCCGCCGCTCCAGCACCGGCGTCCGTGCCACCCGTTCGAGTGAGGCGATCTGCCGCGACACCGCGGACTGCGTGTAGCCGAGCGCCGCCGCGGCCGCCGTGAGCGTGCCGCGCTCGGCGACCTCGCGGAACACGCGCAGGGCCACCAGGGAGACGTCACCGAAGTCCATGACGTTCACGCATACCAGGGTTGCCGGATTCTCGCTTTTCGCATGAGCCTGGCCGTCCTAACGTGGCGGTATGACACGCACCGCCGTGGTGACCGGGGCCAACCAGGGCCTCGGCTTCGCCCTCGTCCGCGGGCTCGCCGCCCGCCTCGCTCCCGAAGACCTCGTCCTGCTGACCGGCCGCGACGCCGGGCGGGTGGCCTCGGCTGCCGCTGCCGTCGCCGCCGATCCGGCGACGCGCAGCCGGGTCGAAGGCCGCGTCCTCGACGTCTCCGACGCGGACGCCGTCGCCCGCTTCGCCGAGCCGGTCGACATCGTGATTTCGAACGCCGTCGGCCCGCTCGACCCCGCCCGCCCGCAGGCCGAGCAGGCCGACGTGTTCCTCGGCGTCGCGAACGGCGGCACCCACGCGGTGCTGCGCTCGTTCGGGCCGGTCCTGCGCCCGGGCGGGCGGCTGCTCGTCGTGGCCAGCTCGCTGGGCACCTTGGGCCACCTGCCCGAGCCGCTGCGGCCGCGCTTCGACGGCGTCTCCCTGGACGAGGTGGAGGAGGCGGTCGAGGACTGGCGCGCGGCGATCCACGACGGCACGGCCGCCGAGTCGGGCTGGCCGGAGTGGATCAACGTGCCGTCCAAGGTGGCGCAGGTCGCGGCGGTCCGCGCGGTGGCAGCTCGGCGGAGGGACGCCGACCTCGCGGACGGCACCCTGGTGGCGGCGGTCTGCCCGGGCCTGGTGGACACGCGGGCGTCCCGGCCGTGGTTCAGCGACTTCAGCCAGGCCCAGACCCCGGACGAGGCGGCACGGGCGGTGCTGGACCTGGTGTTCGGCGACGTCGACCCGGCAACCCACGGCGAGCTGATCCGGTTCGGGCGGGTGCTGCCGTGGCGCAGTGGCAGCCCGCGCCGGCACGAGGACCTGATCGGCTAGAGGTGGACCGCCCCGATCGACCGCTCAGAGCACGCAGAACTCGTTGCCCTCCGGATCCGCCATCACGAAGTGATCGGGACGGCCGTCGAGCTCGTTCTCGCGCAGGACGGTCGCGCCGGCGGCGGTCAGCCGGGCGACCGCCTCCACGACCCGCTCCCAGCGCGTCTCCCACGGCACCTCGCGCCCGCCGCCGGCCTGGACGTCCAGGTGGAGGCGGTTCTTCGCGACCTTCGCCTCGGGCACCTTGAGGAAGCTCAGGCTCGGCAGGACGCCTTCGGGATCGGTGAGGTACGCGCCGTCGTCCCACTCCGCCTCGGGCACGCCATGCTGGGTGAACCACGCTTCCCAGCTCGCGAACCCCGCCGGGGGCGGGCGTTCGATGTAGCCGAGGGCCACCGACCAGAACCTCGCGACCGCCCGGGGTTCCGCGCAGTCGATCGTCACGCTCCAGCGCACCGTCACGGGGTGGAGCGTAGCCGCGCCCACGGCCTGAGAGCGCGTGTCATCCGGGGGATGATGCGGTTACCGTGAACCACGATGAGTGAACGCAGCTGGGGCTTCCGCACCCGCGCCCTGCACGCGGGTGGCACGCCCGATCCCGCGACCGGCGCGCGGGCCGTGCCGATCTACCAGACCACGAGCTTCGTCTTCGAGGACGCCGCCGACGCCGCGAACCTCTTCGCGCTGCAGAAGTACGGCAACATCTACAGCCGGATCGGGAATCCGACCGTGGCCGCCTTCGAGGAGCGGATCGCCAGCCTCGAAGGGGCCATCGGCGGCGTCGCCACCGCCAGCGGGCAGGCCGCGGAGTTCCTCACCTTCAGCGCGCTCACCGAGGCCGGCGACCACATCGTGTCCGCGAGCGGGCTGTACGGCGGCACCGTCACCCAGCTCACCGGCACGCTCCGGCGCTTCGGCGTCGAAACGACCTTCGTCAGCGGCGGCATCGACGACTACGCCGCTGCCATCACCGACCGGACGCGGCTGCTCTACACCGAAGTGATCGGCAACCCCGGCGGTGGCATCGCCGACCTCGCCGCGCTGGCCGACCTCGCGCACGCCCACGACGTCCCGCTCGTGGTGGACGCGACCCTCGCCACGCCGTACCTGTGCCGCCCGATCGAGCACGGCGCCGACATCGTGCTGCACTCGGCGACGAAGTTCCTCGGCGGCCACGGGACCACGCTCGGCGGGATCGTCGTCGAGTCCGGGAAGTTCGACTGGGGCAACGGGAAGTTCCCGCGGATGACCGAGACCGTCGACAGCTACGGCGGCCTGAAGTACTGGGAGAACTTCGGCGAGTACGCGTTCTGCACCCGGCTGCGCGCCGAGCAGCTGCGGGACATCGGCGCGGTCCTCTCGCCGCACTCGGCTTTCCTGCTGCTGCAAGGGGTCGAGACGCTCCCCCAGCGGATGGACGCGCACGTGGCGAACGCCCGCCTGGTCGCCGAGCACCTCGAGGCCGACCCGCGCGTGGCCTGGGTGTCCTACGCCGGGCTGCCGTCGCACCCGCACCACGAGCTGGCCCGGCGGTACCTGCCGGCCGGGCCGGGCGCGGTGTTCTCCTTCGGCATCGACGGCGGCCGCGCGGCCGGCGAGAAGTTCGTCGAATCGGTGGAGTTGCTGTCACACCTGGCGAACGTCGGCGACGCGCGGACGCTCGTCATCCACCCGGCGTCGACCACGCACGCCCAGCTGTCGGAGGAGCAGCTCGCGGCCGCGGGCGTCGGCCCCGACCTGATCCGGCTGTCGGTCGGCCTCGAAGACGTCGAGGACATCCTCTGGGACCTCGACCAGGCACTGGGCAAGGCGGTGGCCGGATGACCCACGACGCCGGAGCGGTCGAGCGGCGCGCGATCCTCACCCGGACGAAGTCGGTGACGCTGCTCGGCGCGTCGGCCAACCCGGCGCGGCCCAGCTACTTCGTGGCGACGTACCTGCTCTCCTCGACGCGCTACGAGGTCAACTTCGTCAACCCGCGGCTGGACACGCTGTTCGGGAAGCCGGTGTACGCCTCGCTCAAGGACGTCCCGGGTGGCCCGGACCTGGTCAGCGTGTTCCGCAAGCACGACGACCTGCCCCAGGTCGCCGACGAGGTCATCGACGCCGGCGCGCGGACGCTGTGGCTGCAGCTCGGGTTGTGGCACGAGCCGGTGGCCGGCCGGGCGCGCGAAGCCGGGCTGGACGTGGTGATGAACCGGTGCGTGAAGATCGAGCACGCCCGCTTCGCGGGTGGCCTGCACTTGGCCGGGTTCAACACGGGCGTGATCAGCTCCCGGCGGCAGTCGGCGCCGTAGAGACGCGTGTCAGGCCGTCGACCGTGACCGCCGTTCCGGCGCGCTCCAGGCGTTCGAGGCGGGCGGCAGGTGCTGCTCGAACCCGGGCAGCACGCGACCGTCCGAGCAGGCCGTGAGAGGCTGGCGGCATGGCCAAACCGACCCCGCTCCAGTTCCGCAACCTCCTCGTCGCCCTCGTGGCGGCGGCGGGCTTCGTCTGGAGCATCGTGACGGGCCTGCCGTGGTGGGTCAGCACGATCGTGGGCTGCGCGTGCGTCCTGTCACTGGCCTCGGCCTACCTCAACCGCCCGGGTGCGAACGGCTAACGCGTCTTCGCGTACCTCGCCTTGAGGTTCGTGCGGCCCGCTTCGGTGAGGCGGCCGAAGAGCCGCAAGCGCGCCAGGCCGCCGTCCGGGTAGATGTCCACCCTGGCCTCTGTCACCTCGGGGCCGTCCGGCAGCGCGAACCGGTGACGGGTGTCCGGCTGCAGGCGGGTCTTCGGCAGCAGCTCGACCCACTCGCCGTAGGTGTCGCGGCCGCTGAGCGACGCCCAGCCCGGCGCGTTGCCCTTCAGGTTGCTCGTGTCCAGCTCCGCGAAGCGGACGATTCCGGCGCCGGCCAGCCGCAGCGTCACCCAGTCGTTGCCGGAGTCGCGGCGGCGGGCCGTCTCCCAGCCCTCCGCCTGGTGGGCGGCCAGACCCGGCGAGAGGATGTTGTTCGGCGACGAATAGAACCGGTTGCTGCAGCCCGTGACGAGTGCGCCGTTCTCCAGCGCCGCCAGGTCGAGCGCGTCCAGGTCGAGCATCGCCGGGTCCGGGATCGGCGCGCCGTGCACGCGCAGGCGCGCCACGCCGCCGTCCGGGTGCTGCGTCAGCCGCACGTGCGTGTAGCGCCGCGAACCGTTGACCGCGTAGAAGTTCTCCGTGTCCCCGGCCGCCGGGGCGCGGTCGATCAGGGGGTCCCAATCGGCCGTCGCCACCTCCGCCGCCGACGGGTAGCCCGGGAGCGACGTCGCCTCGACCGAGACGAACGGCGGGTAGTTGCCCTTGAAGAACGCCGTGTCGACGATGACGCCGGTGATCGTGCCGGCCAAGCCGAGCCGCACGATGGCCTGGTCGTCGCCCGGTTCGCGGTGGCGGCGGGTCTCCCAGCCGTCGTAAACCTGGCCCTTCGGCCCGAACGTCTCCACGCGGTGCGCCGGCACCCACGGGTTGACGAGGTTCTCCTTCTCGGCGAACAGCTCGTCGGTGGCCCACATCACCGTCCCGCCGAAGCGGCGGGAGGCGAGGTCGGGCAGTTCTGTCCACTCCGGACGGTCGGACACCACGGCCTCCATTTCAGCAGTTGCCCCGGGTCAGCAGCGCGCCGCGCGGCTCGTCACCGGTGATTTCGGCGCCCCGCAGCCAGGTCGAGCGCACGACCCCGGCGAGCGGCCGCCGGTCGTAGGCGCTGACCGGGTTGCGGTGCTTCAGTTTCGCGACGTCGACCACGAACGCCTCCTCCGGCGCGAACACGCAGAAGTCGGCGTCGTACCCCACCGCCAGGTGGCCCTTGCGGCGCATCCCGGCCTGCGCGGCCGGGCGCTCGGCCATCCAGCGCACGACGTCGGTGAGCGCGAACCCGCGCTGCCGCGCCTGCGTCCAGATCGCCGGGAGCCCCAGCTGCAGGCTGGAAATCCCGCCCCACGCCTCGCCGAAGTCGCCGCTGTCGAAGCGCTTCAGCTCCGGCGTGCACGGCGAGTGGTCGCTGACGATCGTGTCGATGACGCCGTCGGCGAGCCCCTGCCAGAGCAGCTCGCGGTTGGCCGCCTCGCGGATCGGCGGGCAGCACTTGAACTGCGTCGCGCCGTCGCGGATCTCCTCGGCGACGAAGCTGAGGTAGTGCGGGCACGTCTCCGCCGTCAGCGCCACACCGTCGCGGCGCGCCGCGACGATCAGCGGCAGCGCGTCCGAAGAGGACAGGTGGAGGATGTGCGCCCGCGCGGAGTTGCGCCGGGCCGCCTCGATGACCTGCGAGATCGCCAGGTTCTCGGCCGTGCGCGGCCGCGAGTGCAGAAAGTCGACATAGCGACCTCCGTGGGGTTCGGGTGCCTCGTCGATCTCGTGCGCGTCCTCGGCGTGGACGATCATGAGCGCGTCGAAGGAACTCAGCTCCCGCAACGCTTCGTCGAGCCCGGCCGGATCCAGCGGCGGGAACTCGTCGACGCCGGAGTGCAGCAGGAAGCACTTGAAGCCGAACACACCGGCCTCGTGCAGGCCGCGCAATTCCCCGGCGTTGCCCGGGATCGCGCCGCCCCAGAAGCCGACGTCGACGTGCACCCGGCCGGTCGCCGCCTTGCGCTTGACCTCCAGGGCCGCGACGTCGACGGTCGGCGGCAGGCTGTTGAGCGGCATGTCCACGATCGTGGTGACCCCGCCCGCCGCGGCCGCGCGGGTCGCCGTCTCGAAGCCCTCCCACTCGGCCCGGCCCGGATCGTTGACGTGGACGTGCGTGTCGACCAGCCCCGGCAGCAGCACGACGTCGTCGTCGAGCTCGAGGACGCGATCGCCGGCCAGCGCCGCGCCGCCGGGTTCGACCGCGACGATCCGGCCGCCGTCGATGCCGACGGTCGCCGGGACCTCGCCCTCGGCCGTCACGGCCCGGGCGGCACGCACCACAAGATCCATCCGAAAGCCCTTCTGTGGGAGGATGACCACCGCCGATTTCACAGAACGGAAAGACGGTTTCGCACAACGACAGTAACCACGGCGCGCGCCGCTCGTCAACGACGGACGTAGCACGGTGCCAATTCGGCCGAAAGCAGGCGGAAACGGTCCGAGGCGAACCCGCCCACCGGCACCCGTTCCGCCGTGACTGCCGGTCGAATTGGCACCATTGACACAGTACGGTCATCCTTGTGCGGCTTGAGGCGGAGTTCACCAGCGAACCGTTCCACGGCGAAGGTTCGCCGCCCGAGCACGCCGTCGCCGCCCGCGACGCCGCCGCGGAAGCCGGGCTGGACACCGATTTCGGGCCGCTCGGCACGCTCGCCCGCGGCGAGGCGAAGGAGCTGCTCGAAGCCCTCCCGGCGATCGCGAAGGCCGCCCTGGAAGGCGGCGCAACCCGCGTCACGCTGCAGCTGCGGCGGGCCGACGACCCCGGCAGCGCACCGGTCGTCGAGCTGAACGACGCGCTGGCCCGGCTCATCGCCGACGTCGAGCGCGAACTGGGCGCCAAGCTGGGCGACCTCGACCGGGCGGGCAAGCAGCGGGCGGTGCGGCTGCTGCGCGAACGCGGCGCGTTCGGCCTGCGGAAATCGGTCTCGTCGGTGGCCGACGCGCTGGGCGTCACGCGGTTCACCGTCTACAACTACCTCAACCGGGAAGCGGACTGACCAGCGCATTCAACAAAATGTTGACGGAACTCCGGCGCCGACGTACGGTCAGCGGGACGCCACCCACGAGGAGTTCCGCGTGCTGCTCACCGAGTTCAACACCACCGACGTCCGGCCGCTGCTGACGGCGTGCCTCGCCGTCCCGCGCTGGGTCGACGCCGTGCTCGCCGGGCGTCCGTACGCCGACGTCGAGGCACTGAAAGCCGCCGCCGACCTGCCGCTGAGCAGCGACGAGATCCGGCAGGCGATGGCCGCCCACCCGCGGATCGGCGAAAAACCCGCGGAGGGCTGGGCCCGGTCGGAACAGTCCGGTGTGGACAACCCGGACGCGTTCGCCGCCGCGAACGCCGAGTACGAAGCCAAGTTCGGGCACGTCTACCTGGTCTGCGCGAGCGGCCGCAGCGGTGAAGAACTGCTGGAGATCCTGCGTGAGCGATTGGCCAACGACCCGGCGACCGAACTCGCGGTCGCCGGCCGTGAGCTGCTGAAGATCGCCGAACTCCGGCTCGCGAAAGCGGTGACCGCGTGAGTCTCGTGACCACCCACGTCCTCGACACGGCGGCCGGGCGCCCCGCGACCGGGATCGCCGTCCGGTTCGAGACCGCCGGCGGGAAGCCGATCGCCGAGGGCCGCACCGACGACGACGGCCGCATCCGCGACCTCGGCCCGGAAACCCTGGAGCCGGGCGGCTACCGGCTGGTCTTCGACACCGGCGCCTACCTGGGCCCGGACGCGTTCTTCCCGGAGGTCGCGCTGACCTTCCGGATTTCCGACGGCACCGCGCACCACCACGTGCCGCTCCTGCTCAGCCCGTTCGCCTATTCGACCTACCGAGGGAGCTGACCGTGGCCATCACCCTGGGCCCCAACCAGTACGGCAAGGCGGAGGTCCGCCTGGTGACGGTGCGCCGCGACGGGCCGGTGCACCACCTGAAGGACCTGACGGTGTCGACGTCGCTGCGCGGCGAGCTGGCCGCGACGCACCTGACCGGCGACAACGCCGGGGTGCTGGCGACCGACACGCAGAAGAACACGGTGTACGCCTTCGCGAAGGAGGCGCCGGTCGGTGAGATCGAGGACTTCGGCCTGCGCCTGGCCCGGCACTTCGTCGGCACGCAGGAGAACATCACGGGCGCGCGCATCAAGATCGACGAGCACGGCTGGGACCGGATCGCCGTCGGCGCCGAGCCGCACGACCACGCGTTCAGCCGATCCGGCGACGAGCGCCGCACGACGGCGGTGACGGTGCAGGACGGCCGCGCGTGGATCGTGTCCGGCATCGACGGCCTGACGCTGCTGAAGTCCACGGGTTCGGAGTTCCACGGCTTCCCCCGCGACGAGTACACGACCCTGGCGGAGACGGGCGACCGGATCCTGGCGACGGCCGTCACGGCGAAGTGGCGTTATCAGGGCGAGGACATCGACTGGGCTTCGAGTCACCGCGAGATCCGGCGGGTGATGCTCGAGACGTTCGCGACGAAGCACAGCCTTTCGCTGCAGCAGACGCTGTACGCGATGGGTTCGGCGGTGCTGGAGGCGCGGCCGGAGGTGGCCGAGGTGCGGTTGTCGCTGCCGAACAAGCACCACTTCCTGGTGGACTTGAGCCCGTTCGGGCTGAAGAACGACAACGAGGTGTTCTATGCGGCGGACCGGCCGTACGGGCTGATCGAGGGCACCATCCTGCGCGACGACGCCGAGGACGCGGGGCCGGCCTGGGACCTCCACTGACCGTCCCCCACCCTCTCCGGCACGGCTCCGGCAAAGTCTTTGTGCTGGTCAGGTGGGTATTCCGAGCAGGGTGAGGGCTCG
>NZ_CP100416.1:2161407-2161835 GCF_026017845.1 Amycolatopsis mediterranei | reverse complement strand
TTGCCGGCTGGGACCTGGCGTTGCCCGAGCACTGTTGCCGTGTTGTGGGTGATCGCGGCGAGCAGGTGCACTCCGGCTCCTCCGGTGCGGGCGAAGGTGCCGCGCAAGGGTTTGCCGTCCACCGCGATCGCCGCTGGTGGGGTCTCGGCCGGGTCGGTGGTGCTGGTGTCGCGGTGGGCGAGCCAGTTGCTGATCACGTCGTCGAGGAGGTCGCCGTCGACCCGGCCGGCCACGCGCCGCACGGTGGCTTCATCGGGTGCTGCATAGCGGGCTTGGCGGGGGTCGAATCGTGTGCCCAGCGCGGCCAGTACCGGCTGTGGGGCGTCGGCGGCCCATTCGCCGATCGCGGTGAAGGACTGGGCTCCGGCCACTACGGCTGCGGCGGCGAGCGCCAGGATCGACCCGATCGAATGTCGCACACCCCGTCG
>NZ_CP100416.1:1954199-2161235 GCF_026017845.1 Amycolatopsis mediterranei | reverse complement strand
TCAACGAGGGCCGTGCCCGCCCTGCAACCAGGCCAAAAGACTTTGCCGGAACCCTGACCCTCTCCGGGGGGCGTCCCCAGGTCCATTCTATCGGGGCACCCCGACGGAAAGCCGGAAACCGCCGCGGCCGGGCCGGGTTGTCCACAACACCTTCGGGTTGTGGGCAAGCCGAGCTTAATAGAACGCTCTAGTATCACGTCGTGGCAGGGACCAAGGAACGCATCATGGCCGCCGGGGCCGAGCTCTTCCGGCGCAACGGCTACGCGGGTACCGGCCTGAAGCAGATCGTCGCCGAAGCCAACGCGCCCTTCGGGTCCCTCTACCACTTCTTCCCCGGTGGCAAAGAACAGCTCGGCGAAGAGGTCATCCGGACTTCCGGGCTCGCCTACATCCAGCTCTTCGACCTCTTCATCGCGCCCGCCGGCGACCTCGTCAGCGGTATCGAAGCCTTCTTCGCCGCCGGGATCGCGACCCTCGAGGCCACCGGCTACGTCGAAGGGTGCCCGATCGCGACCGTTGCCCTCGAGGTCGCCGCCACCAACGAACCGCTGCGGATAGCCACCGCCGACGTCTTCACCGCCTGGATCGACGCCGGGACCGAGAAGTTCGCGCGGTTCGGGCTCGGCCGGGAAGCCGCGCGGACCCTCACCATCACCGCCGTCAACAACCTCGAAGGCGCCTTTGTCCTCTGTCGCTCGCTCCGAGACACCGAAGCCATGGCCGTCGCCGGGGCCGCGACCGTCGACGTCGCCCGGCGGCTGCTCCACGAGAACACGCAACTTTAGTCGGGAATCCAACACAAGTCACCAACATGGCGCTTGACCACTCAGTAAGCCACCGCCCATTCTGCGGAATGGTCTAGTCCTCCTGCCTCACAACGCCGTCCGGTTGGAGCCGCCATGCGCCGAGTCCTCCTCGCCGCCGTCACCCTCGCCGCCGCCGTCTCGCTCACGAGCCCGGCCCGCGCCCTCGAAAACGGTCTCGCCCGCACCCCGCCGATGGGCTGGAACACCTGGAACACCTTCGAGTGCAACATCAACGAAACCCTCGTCAAGCAGACCACCGACCTGATGGTCAGCTCCGGCATGCGCGACCGCGGCTACACCTACGTCAACCTGGACGACTGCTGGATGACGAGGTCCCGCGACAGCGACGGCAACCTGGTCGCCGATCCCGCGAAGTTCCCCAGCGGCCTCAAGGCGCTCGGCGACTACATCCACACCCGCGGCATGAAGTTCGGCATCTACGAAAGCGCCGGCACGATGACGTGCCAGAGCTACCCCGGCAGCCTCGGCCACGAACAGGCCGACGCCAACCGCTTCGCGAGCTGGGGCGTCGACTACCTCAAGTACGACAACTGCTTCAACAACGGCAGCAACAGCCAGGAGGACTACATCCGGCGCTACTCGGCGATGCGCGACGCGCTGAGGGCCACCGGGCGCCCGATCGCCTACAGCATCTGCGAATGGGGTGACTTCGCCCCGGCGACCTGGGCCGCGGACGTCGGCAACCTGTGGCGCACCACCGGCGACATCACCAACAACTGGGGCACCGTCGACGCGATCTACCGCCAGAACGTCGGGCTCGCCTCCGCCGCGAAGCCGGGCGCCTGGAACGACCCGGACATGCTCGAAGTCGGCGACGGCATGGACTTCCAGGAGGACCGCGCGCACTTCACGCTCTGGGCGGCGATGGCCGCGCCCCTGATCGCGGGCGCCGATCTGCGCTCCGCGAGCGTCGCCACCTTCTCCACCTACCTCAACTCCGACGTCATCGCCGTCGACCAGGACTCGCTCGGCAAGCAGGCGCGGCGGATCGCGACCGGCGACGGCATGGACGTCCTCGCGAAACCGCTCCGCGGCGGCGACGTGGCCGTGGTGCTGTTCAACGAGAACGGCAGCGCACGCACAATTTCGACGACGGCCGCCGCGGCCGGGCTGCCCTCCGCGTCGAGCTACCGGCTGACCAACCTGTGGTCGAAGGAGCTGACCACGAGCACCGGCGGGATCAGCGCGAACGTCCCGTCGCACAGCACGGTGATCTACCGCGTCAAGGCGAACTCCTCCGGGAGCAGCATCGGCACCGCCGGGCCGATCCAGGGGGCGTCCTCGTCCCGCTGCATCGACGTCAGCGGCGGCTCGGCGACCGCCGGCACCGCGGTCGACATCTGGGACTGCGGCGGCGGCCCCATTCAGGCCTGGACGCCCACCGCCGCCGGCGAGCTCAAGGCCGGGGGGCTCTGCCTCGACGCCGGCGGCGGCACCTCCGCGGCCGGCACGAAGCTCATCGTCTGGACCTGTCACGGCGGCGGGAACCAGAAGTTCAAGCTCGAGGCCGACGGCTCGATCACCCAGGCCGGGCTGTGCGTCGACGTCACCGGCGGCGACAAGCCCGCCGGCAACGCCAACGGCACGCCGCTCGAACTGTGGAACTGCAACGACGACGCCAACCAGAACTGGAGCCTCAGGTCCCGGTGAGGTGCTCCGGCCGCACCGGGACGCGGGTGAGCGCGAGCCCGGTCGCGGCCCGGATCGCGGCCACGATCGCCGGCGTCGACGAGATCGTCGGCGGCTCGCCGACCCCGCGCAGGCCGTACGGCGCGTGCGGGTCCGGGCGTTCCAGGACGTCGATGATCATCGGCGGCATGTCCAGCACCGTCGGGATGAGGTAGTCGGTGAAGGAGGGGTTCCGGATCTTCCCGCCGGAGGTCTGGATCTCCTCCATCACCGCAAGCCCGAGCCCCTGTGCCGAGCCGCCCTGGATCTGGCCCAGCACGGCCTGGGGGTTCAGCGCCTTGCCGACGTCCTGGGCACAGTCCAGCGCGACCACCTTGACCAGGCCGAGTTCGGTGTCGACGTCGACGACCGCGCGGTGCGCGGCGAACGCGTACTGCACGTGCGCGGTGCCCTGCCCGGTCTCCGGATCCAACGAGGACGTCGGCCGGTGCCGCCACTCCACCGTCTCGTCGTAGACGTCGTCGGCGAGGACGTCCACCAGATCGGCGAGCACCTGGCCGTCGGCCGCGACGAGCTTGCCGCCGACGACGCGCACCCGCTGGTCGAACCGGGACAGCAGCCGCGCCCGCACCGCCACACAGGCGGCCTGCACCGCGCCGCCGGTGACGTAGGTCTGGCGCGACGCCGACGTCGAACCGCCGTTGCCGATCGAGGTGTCCATCGGCAGGACCGTCACCTGGTCGACGCCGAGTTCGGTGCGGACGATCTGCTGCATGATCGTCACCAGGCCCTGGCCCACCTCGCAGGCCGCGGTGTGCACGGTCGCGGCCGGTTCGCCGCCGACCAGCTGCAGGCGCACGCGAGCCGTCGAGTAGTCGTCGAAGCCTTCGGAGAAGCAGACGTTCTTGATCCCGACGGCATAGCCGACCCCGCGGACGACGCCTTCGCCGTGCGTCGTGTTCGACACCCCGCCCGGCATGTGCCGCAGGTCGAACGGCCGCTCCGGCGGCATCGGCATCTCGCGCACGCGGGAAAGCAGCTCGGCGACCGGCGCTTCCGCGTCGACGACCTGGCCGGTCGGCATCAGGTCGCCCTCGCTCATGGCGTTGCGGACGCGGATCTCGACCGGGTCCAGCCCACAGGCGGCGGCGAGCTTGTCCATCTGGGACTCGTACCCGAACGCCGCCTGCACCGCGCCGAACCCGCGCATCGCGCCGCACGGCGGGTTGTTCGTGTACGTGCCCCAGCAGTCCACCGCCGCGCTGTCCACTTTGTACGGTCCGACGCCGAGCGTGGCCGCGTTCGCCACCACGGCACCCGTCGAGGACGCGTACGCGCCGCCGTCGAGGTACAGGCGCGTACGCACGTACACGAGCCGGCCGTCGCGGGTGGCGCCGTGCTCGTAGTACATCTTCGCCGGGTGGCGGTGCACGTGCCCGTAGAAGGACTCTTCGCGGTTGTAGACCATCTTCACCGGCTTGCCGGTGTGCAGGGCGAGCAGGCAGGCGTGCACCTGCATCGACAGGTCTTCCCGGCCGCCGAACGCCCCGCCGACGCCGCCGAGCGTCAGCCGCACCTTCTCGATCGGCAGCCCCAGCGCGGCCACGATCTGCTGCTGGTCGACGTGCAGCCACTGGGTGGCGACGTAGAGGTCGACGCCGCCTTCGGTGTCCGGCACGGCGAGCCCGGATTCCGGGCCGAGGAAGGCCTGGTCCTGCATGCCGACCTCGTAGACGCCGGAGACGACGACGTCGGCGGTGCGGTCCTGCGGCCCGCGGCGGATCTTCACGTGCCGGACGACGTTGCCGCCTTCGTGCAGCGAAGGCCCTTCGCCCGCGACCGCGGCTTCGGAGTCCGTCACCGGCTCGAGTTCCTCGTAGGAGACGACGATCCGCTTCATCGCACGGCGCGCGGTCTCCGGGTGGTCGGCGGCGACCAGCGCCACCGGCTCGCCCTGGTACCGCACGACGGCGGAGGCGAGCACCGGCTGGTCGGCGTGCTCGAGGCCGTAGCGGTTCACGCCGGGGACGTCCTCGTGCGTCAGCACTGCGTAAACACCGGGCACGGCCAGGGCTTCGGCGATGTCGATCGAGGCGATCCGGGCGTACGGATGCGGACTGCGCAGCGTCACGCCCCACACCATGTCCTCGTGCCAGAGGTCCGAAGAGTAGGCGAACTCGCCGCGGACCTTCACGGTGCCGTCGGGCCGCCGCGGCGAGGTGCCGACGCCGTTCGCGGTCGTCGTCGTGACGGACGTGGTGCTGGTCATCGGCCCTCCCGCAACCGTGCGCTCGCGGCGGCCAGCTCGCGGGCGATGGCGGACTCGTCGGCTTCGCGCAGGGTGGCGTCCTCGACGACGGCCTTGCCGCCGACGAACAGCCGGCGCAGCGGCGGCGTGGTGCCCAGCACCAGCGCCGCGACCGGGTCGGTGATACCCGCGTAGTTCAGCCCGGTCAGGTCCCAGACGGCCAGGTCGGCGAGTTTCCCGGGCTCGATCGACCCCAGGTCGTCGCTCCGGCCCAGGCAGCGCGCGCCGCCCATCGTGCCCATCCACAGCGCTTCCCGCGTGGTCAGCCCGCGGGGCCCACCGCGCTGCCGGGCCTGCAGCAACGCCTGGTGGAGCTCCTCGGCGAGACCGCCGGACTCACTCGAGGCGGCCCCGTCGACGCCGAGGCCGACCGCCACGCCCGCGTCCAGCAGGTCGCGGACCGGGGCGATGCCCGAGCCGAGGCGGCCGTTGGACGTCGGGCAGTGCGCCGAGCCGGTGCCGGTCGCGCCGAACCGGCGGATCGCCTCCGGCGCGAGGTGGACGGTGTGCGCGAGCCAGACGTCCTCGGCGAGCCAGCCGAGCTTGTCGGCGTACTCGGCGGGCGTGCAGCCGACTTCGGCGAGGCACTGCTTCTCCTCGTCGAGCGTCTCGGCGAGGTGCGTGTGGAGCCGGACGCCCGTGCGGCGGGCCAGCTCGGCCGCGCCGGACATCAGCCGCTCGGTGACCGAGAACGGCGAACAGGGGCCGACGGCGATCTGCAGGTGCGCTTCCGCCGCGTCGTCGTGGAACCGGCCGATCGCCGCTTCGGTGCCGGTCAGCGCGTCTTCGGTCGTCTCGACGAGGTTGTCCGGCGGGAGGCCGCCGTCGGACTCGCCGCGGTCCATCGACCCGCGCACGACGTGCAGCCGGACGCCGATCCGCTGACGGGCCGCGGCCAGCGCCGCGACCTGGTCGCCGCCGTCGCGCGGGAAGACGTAGTGGTGGTCGGCGACGGTGGTGCAGCCGGTCAGCGCCAGCCGCGCCATCCCGGCGGTGGCCGCCGCGTGCGTGATCTCGTCGTCGAGGCGGCCCCAGACCGGGTAGAGCTGCTTGAGCCATTCGAAGAGCGTGTGGTCGGCGGCCATCCCGCGGGTGGCCCACTGGTAGAGGTGGTGGTGGGTGTTGATCAGCCCCGGCGTGACCAGGCAGCCTTCGGCCTCGACGCGTTCGTCGAACTCGCCGGTGTACACGCCTTCGCCCACCTCGGCGATCCGGTCGTTCTCGACGACGACGTGCCCGCTCGCGTACTCCTCGCCGGTGACGGTGGCGATGGCCGCGTTCGCGATGAGCGTCCTCACGCGACCCCCTCCTTCGCTGCCGCGCGCACCGCGTCGAGGATCTTCTCGTAGCCGGTGCAGCGGCAGAGGTTGCCGGCCAGCGCCTCGCGGATCTCCTCGTCGGACGGGTCGGGGACGCGGTTGAGCAGGTCGTGCGCGGCGACGACCAGGCCCGGGGTGCAGAACCCGCACTGGACCGCCCCGGCGTCCACAAAGGACTGCTGGACCGGGTCGAGGGTGTCGCCGTCGGCCAGGCCCTCGACCGTGCGCACCCCGCGGCCCTCGGCCTGCCCGGCCGCGACCAGGCAGGCGCACACCGGGACGTCGTCGAGGTAGACCGTGCACGACCCGCATTCGCCCTGCTCACAGGCGTTCTTCGAGCCCGGCAGGCCGAGCCGCTCGCGCAGGACGTAGAGCAGGCTTTCGCCTTCCCAGACGTCGTCCGCCTGCCGCGGCTCGCCGTTGATCGTGACATTCAGGCGCATGCGCGCTCTCCCGTCCGGTGTTCTTCCCAGGCCCAAGTCAACGTACGCCGCGCTAGTACCCCGAGTGCGTGCTTCCGATACGCGGCGCTGCCCCGGACGTCGTCGATCGGCGCGGCGGCCGCGGCGACCAGGTCGCCGAAGCGGCGCTTCAGGGAGTCCGGCAGCGGCTCGGACGACGTCCACGGCAGCTCGGCGGCCAGGAAGTCCTCCGCCTCCCGGGCGCGGCGCGGGGTCGGCGCGGCCGAGCCGATCGCCGCGCCGACCTCGCCTTGCCGGAGCGACAGCGCGAAGGAGCAGACCGCGATGACCATCGCGTTGCGCGTGCCGACCTTGGCGAACTGCTGCGGCCCGGCGTGCGCGGGCAGGTGGACGGCGGTGATCAGCTCGTCCGGAGCCAGTGCGTGCCGTTTCACGCCGACGTAGAACTCCTCCGCGGCCAGGAGGCGGGTGCCCCGCACGGAGGCCACCTCGACCCGCGCGTCCAGGGCGAGCAGCACCGGGTGGGTGTCCCCGGCGGGGGACGCGGCGCCGAGGTTGCCGCCGACGGTGCCGCGGTTGCGGATCTGCGGGGACCCGACGGTGCGGGAGGCCATGGCCAGCGCGGGGACGGATTCACCCACTTCGGTGATGACCCGGGAGTACGGGACACCGGCGCCGAGCCGGACCGTGCCGTCCGATGCGGACCACCCGGTCAGCTCGGGGACGGTGGTCAGGTCCAGCAGGGCTTCGGGACGCCGGTGGTCGAAGTTCAGCTCGACCATGACGTCGGTGCCACCGGCGATCGGCACCGCGCCGGGCTGCCCGGCCTTCAGCGCCAGAGCCTCGGCGAGCGTCGTGGGACGCAGGAACTCCACTGGTTGCTCCTTCGGGGGGGCGATAGACCAGTAGACGACGGATCACGGCCGGGCGGCAACGGCGCCACGCATGAAACGCACAGGAGCGGACGCGGGGGCGTTTGTGCTTTCCTACAAGCCTCATGACGACCGTGAAAACTCTGCTGGGCCTGCCCGGGCTGCGGCTGCGCCCGCGGGCCGGGACCGACCTGCTCGACCGGCCGGTGACGCGCATCTACGTCACGGAGCTGTCCGACCCCGGACGGTACCTGTCGGCCGGTGAGCTGGTGCTTTCCGGCCTGCTCTGGTGGCACGCCCCGGGCGACGCCGAGCCGTTCGTGGCCGCACTGGCCCGCGCGGGCGCGGCAGCGCTGGCCGCGTCCGGCGCCGACTCGGGCGGCATCCCGGACGACGTCGTCGACGCCTGCGTCCGGCACCGGATCCCGCTGCTGGAGGTGCCCGACGACCTGTCGTTCTCGGTGATCACCGAGCAGGTCGTGCTGGCGCTGGCGGCCGCGTCCGACAGCGCGCGCAAACGTTTGCAGGCGGCCGCGGAGGCGCCGGTCGAGACGCTGCTGGACCGCGCGGCGGCGGAACTCGGGCTGCCTTGCTGGGTGCTGTCGGGCCTGGGCCGGCTGATCGCGGGCACGGCCCCGCTGCCGATGCCGGCCGAAGACGTCGTCCGCCGGCACGCGGCGCGTGAGCCGGGGCCCCTGACGCTGGTCCCGGTCGAGGGGCGGCACGCGGTGCCGTGGCTGATCGCCGTCGGCGGGCCGCTGAGCACCGCGCAGGCCGAGCTGGCCGAGGAGGTGGCGGGGCTCGTCGGGGTCACGCGGGCCCGGGAGTCCCGGCTCGAGGTGGCGTTGCCCGAGGAGGTGTGCGTCGTCGGGTTGCGGACCGAAGGCAGTGACGAGAGCCGGGACGTCCTGAGCGAGTGGCTGCCGGACGCGCTGCTGCTCGAGACCGCCGGGGAAACGTCGTACGCGGCGACCGCACGGCCGCCGTCCCCGGCCGGTTTGTCCATTGTGGAGCCACTGCTGCGGGCGAAGCGAATCGTCTGCGGCGTCAGCGATCCAGGCCCGCGTGACGAGGCGGCGGAGAGCGCGCGGTACGCGGTGGCGGCGGCGGCCCGGCGGACGGGCCGGGTGGCGGTGGTTCCGGCCGGCGACGTCGACGTGCACGAGCTGCTGCTGGCGGGAGCGCCGGACGGGGTGCGGGCAGCCCTGCGCAGGCGCGTACTCGGGCCGCTGCTGGCCTACGACGCGGAGCAGCACACCGATCTCGTGCACACGGTCCGGGTGTTCCTGGAGTGCTCGGGCTCGCCGACCCGGGCGGCGAAGGCGTTGCACGTCCACGTCAACACGCTGCGGTACCGCATCGGGCGCGCGGGCGAGCTGCTGGGCGCGGACCTGACGGAGTTCACCGACCAGCTCGACGTGTACCTCGCCTTGCGCGCCGGCGACTAGCGCCACGCACCCGCCGCTCGCCCGCTCGGCGCAGGGTGCGCGCCTCACACCCCATCGGCCGCCGTCTCACGTTGCGTGGCCGGGGTCTGGGGGAAGGATGAGGGCGTGGATCCCGACATCGGTTCGGCCCGGCAGGCCGCGGATGACGCCCGCGTGCTGGCCTTCGGGCAGCTGCAAGGCGCGGCGCACCGGCTCGGGTACCTGCTCGGGCGGGCGCTGGAGCGCGAATGCGGGATCACGCACCTGATGTACGAGGTCCTGCTGCTCGTGGGCCGCACCGGTGAGGACGGGCTGACCATGCGCTCGATCGCGCAGGAACAGGTGCTCACCACCGGCGGCGCGACCCGGCTGGTCGACCGGATGGTCGCGATCGGGCTGGTGACCCGCACCGCTTCCCCCAGCGACCGGCGCGTCCAGCTCGTCCGGCTGACCGCGCTCGGCGAGGAGACCACCGTGCGGGCCAGCCGCCTGCACGTCGAGAACATCGAGCAGTTCTTCTTCGGCCCGCTGCCCGAGGACCACCGCGAGCGGTTCGCCGACGACCTGCGGACGTTGAGCCACTTCGCCCGGAACGCCCTCCCCCGGCTGCGCTAAGCCGGGACCGGCGTCGCTCCCTCCAGCGTCTCCCGCAGCCGGGCGCGGTCCAGCTGACCTTCGGACTTCGCCACCACGAACGTCGCCACGCAGTTGCCGAGCAGGTTGACGAACACGCGCATCGAGTCCATCAGGCGGTCCGCGCCCAGCAGCAGGGCCACGCCCGCCACCGGGAACGCGCCGATCGCCGCGGCCGTCGCCGACAGAGCCAGGAAGCTCGAGCCCGGGACGCCCGCCATGCCCTTCGACGTCAGCATCAGGATCAGCACCGCCAGCAGCTGCTGGCCGAGCGTCATCTCCACGCCGAACGCCTGGGCCAGGAACACCGTGCAGATCGACAGGTAGATGGTCGCGCCGTCGAGGTTGAACGAATACCCGGTCGGGACGACCAGGCCCGTCGCCGCGCGGGAGCAGCCCGCGTCGGTGAGCTTGGCCATGATCCGCGGCATCACCGACTCCGTCGAGGCCGTGCCCAGCGCGAGCAGGAACTCTTCGCGCGCGTAGCGCAGGAACTTCCAGACCGAAACCCCGGCGTAGAACCGGGAGATCGCGGCGAGCACGAGCGTGAAGAGCACGGCCGCGCCGTAGCACGCGGCGATCAACTTGGCGTAGGTGCCCAAAGTGGACAGACCGTATTGGCCGATGATGAACGCCATCGCGCCGAACGCGCCCAGCGGCGCGACCCGCATGATCCAGCCCATCACCTTGAAGATGACCTGCTGCACCTGGTCCACGAAATCCAGCACCAGCGGCGCCCGCTCCCGCCCGATCGCGGCGAGCGCCACCCCGAAGAACACTGCGAACACCAGCACCTGCAGCAGCTGGTTCTGCGCGAACGCGTTCACCACGCTGTCGGGGATGGTGTGCAGCAGGAAATCCCCGGCCGACGGCAGCTGCCCGCCCTTGGTCTGGGCGGTGACGGCGTGCGGGTCGAGCGTCGCCGGGTTGATGTCCAGCCCGGCACCGGGCCGGAAGACGTTCGCCACGAGCAGGCCGAAGAGCAACGCGAACGTCGTGACGACCTCGAAGTAGACGATGGCCTTGAGTCCGATTCGTCCGACCGCTTTGATGTCGCCGACGGCCGCGATCCCGGTCACCACGACGCAGAAGATGAGTGGCGCGATGATCATCTTGATCAGCCGGATGAAGCCATCCCCAACCGGTTTGAGCTGGGCGCCGAGCACCGGCCAGAGGTGTCCGACCAGCACGCCCGCGACCACCGCCACGAGCAGCTGCAGGAACACCGACGTCCACCAGCGCTTCTTGTTCTCCGCCATGGCCGGACCCTAGGCATCGGATGTTCCAGCGGTGTTAACGCTCGCAGTGACGTACCCGACGCCCGGAAAAGTCACTGCGGCAGACTGGTCAAGTGGGCAAGCGGAAGCAGGTTCGCGTCGGCCCGCCGCCGGCGACGGTCGAAGAATTCGGCGCCGCGCTGCTCGCCGCCGCACCGGGTGACGCCGACCGGCTGGCGCCGGATTTCACCCTGCCTGCCGAACTCGCCGAAGCCGCGCACCGGACCGGGCAGCAGCTGATCGGCCGGGCGTGCCGGGGTGGCTGGCTGCCCGAGGACCTCCACCAGGCGGCCCGGCGGCGCCTCGACGAGTTCGCCGGCTCGTACCTGCTCGACACGCTCGCCGCCTACGCCGGGCAGTTCACCACCGTGCACCCGGGGTGGCGGGAGCAGCTCGAGGCGGCAGGCGCCGTCCGCTGGTGGACGGAGACCGAGCCGCACCTGCCGCAATGGGCGGCGAAGCACATCCTCACGCCGTCCGAAGCGGTGGCCGCGGTCGTCGAAGCCTTCAGCCTGCTGAAGACGCTGCCGCCGGTGACCGTGGTTCTGCCCGCGCCGGGGACCCCGCTGGAGCGTCCGGTCCGGCAGCACGTCGACGAGAAGAAGCTGAGCCGGGTCCGTGCGCTGCTCGCCAAGGCGGAGTCGAGCTCGTTCCCGGAGGAAGCCGAGGCGCTTTCGGCGAAGGCGCAGGAGCTGATGACCCGCCACGCCCTCGACCGCGTGCTGGTCGAGAGCGCCGAGGCGGCACCCGATCGGCCCGCGGCCCGCCGGATCTGGCTCGACACGCCGTACACCGACGCGAAGTCCTTGCTGGTCCACGTGGTCGCGACGGCCAACCGCTGCCACGCGGTCTTCGACCCGCGCTGGGAGTTCGTCACCGTCGTCGGCGACGAGGACGACCTGGACTCGGTCGCGCTGCTGACGACGTCCCTGCTGGTCCAGGCGACGCGGGCGATGATCGCCGACCCCGCCGGCCGGTCGCGGCCGTTCCGGAAGTCGTTCCTGGTCTCCTACGCCACCCGGATCGGCGAGCGGCTCGAACGGGCGGCGGAAGCGACGATCGCCCAGGAGCCGGAGCTGCTGCCGGTGCTGGCTTCGCACGAGAAGAACGTGGCCGCGGCCTTCACCACGCTCTTCCCCGAAGTGGTGAACAAATCGGTGACCGTGCGCAGCCACGAAGGCTGGGGCGCGGGCCGCGCGGCCGCCGACCGCGCCCGGCTTGGTGAGTGACTACAGGAAGATCTTCACCAGCTGGTCCCGGCCGTCCTGGTCGCGCACCAGGACCTGCTTGCCCGCCTTGAGTTCGGCGTCGACGAACTCGTACACCAGCAACGCCCGGTTGACGAGGTCGACCTTCTTGAGACCGGTGCGTTCCTGGAGCTTCGCCAGCGCATCGACCGCTTCGCCGATCAACGCGACGTTGACCCGACCCACCGGATTGTCTTCACTCACCACCCCATAATGACAGCAGCGCCACCAAAAGCACACCTTTTTTGCAGCGAATCAGTGTTGCATCCGCTCGGTGCGCGCTCTACAGTCGAAGGCACCTGACGCGAACCCGTCTTCATGCGAACGGGCCGAGCAATCGGGAAGCCGGACCACGCTTCCTGGCGGCAGGAGAACCGGTGTGGCAAGTCCATTTGGGGGCTGGACAGCCGTCCGGTTGTCGACCGCGGCTCGCGCCGAGGTCCCGAAAGTGGTCACCGGGCGAGCCTCCGGGCACCGGCCGGGCCAGGAAGGAACGGGCACGAGCATGGGTGCCGAAATCGAGCGTGCGGATCCGTCCGTACCTCGCGAAAGGGAACCGGACCGGGACGACACCCCGACCCGGTTCGCCCACGTCCGGATCGAGACATCGGAGGTGAAGGCGGAAATGGCGGTGCCATCGAGCCAGACCCGCCGGCTGCTCACCACGGTCCTGGACGTGCTGGTCGTGCTCGGCGCGGTCCTCGGGCCGGCGCTGACGTTGAAGGCGGCTTCGGCCGGTCTTCCGACGTGGGCGACAGCCGGGACGATCGCCGGTCAGCTCGCCTTGCTGACCACGGTCGCGGTGATCGCGCACCGACCGGAACACCCCGGCCGGTTGCCGTCGTAGCGACCGTGAGCAGTGGCCGAGTGGACGCTCCTGCTTCGGGCGTCCGCTCAGCCACTGCTCACGCGAGCCGCAGGGCGTACTTCTCCAGCTCAGGACGCCCGAACGGCAGCTCACCTTCGTCGAGCGCACCGCAGTCCAAGCCCCGCAGCAGGTACACCGCCAGCGCCTGTGCCGTCGCCGGCTCGTCCAGCACTCCCCCGGACGTCTTCTCCGCGTACGCGCGCAACCGCTCCACCGCCTCCGGGAATCCCGCACGGTAGAACGTGTACGTCGCCGCGAAGCGGGTCGGCAGCTGGTGCGGATGCAGGTCCCAGCCCTGGTAGAAGCCGCGTTCCAGGGACCTTCGCACGAGCCGCAGGTGCTCGGCCCACGCCGACGGCAGCGCGTCGCCGATCGGGAGCTTGTTCGTCGAGCCGTCCGAGAGGCGGACACCGGTGCCCGCCGCCGCGACCTGCATCAGGCCCTTCGCCAGGTCAGCCGCCGGGTGCTCCATGCTCTGGTACGCCGCCGCGATGCCGAGGCCGGCGCTGTAGTCGTAGGTCCCGTAGTGCAACCCCGAACAGCGGCCCGCCGCGGCTTGCACGATCCGCGCCACCGACAGCGTGCCGTCGAGGTCCACAATGGACTGGGACGTCTCGATCTGCACCTCGAAGCGCAGCGTGCCGTCGGTGAGCCCGTACGCGGTTTCCAATCGGGCGAGGACTTCCGCGGCCACCGCGACCTGCTCGACGGCCGTCACCTTCGGCAGCGTGACGACGAACCCGGGCGGCAGCGGCCCGTTCTCCAGCAACGAACCCAGGAACAGGTCCAGGGTGCGGATGCCGCGCCGGCGCGTCGCCGCTTCGAAGCTCTTGAAGCGGATGCCGCAGAACGGCGTGCCGCCGGTCGTCGCCAAGGTCTGCCCGGCCGCACGGGCGGCGGCGTCCTCGACGTCGTCCGGCACGCGGCCGTAGCCGTCCTCGAAGTCGATCCGCAGGTCCTCGATCGGCTCGGTCAGCAGCTTCGCGCGGACGCGTTCGTAGACGTCCGCGTCGGCGCCGAGGAAGTCACCGTGCTCGATGAAGACCCGCATCGCCTGCTTGCCCCAGTCGGCCACCAGGCGGGTCTTGTACCGCGACGCCGGGACGTAGACCGTGTGCACGGGCTGCCGTCCCGGCCGCTCGCCCGGGTACGCCGCCGCGACGCGCGCGTCGGCCGCAGCCAGGCGCGCGTCGGCGGCGTCGTAGACGTCCTCGGGCAGCCGCACTACTTGATCCGCTCGTAGGCGGGCAGCGTCAGGAAGTCCGGGAACTCCTCGGCCAGCGCGACCTGCTCGAACAGCTCCACCGCGGGCTCCAGCTGCTCGGGCTTGAGCTCGCCGGCCAGCTCGCCGCGGACGTCGGCCAGCACCCCGCGCACCAGCTCCGCCGTCACGACGTCGCCACTGTCCAAAGTGGTCCCGTTCTTGACCCACTGCCAGATCTGCGAGCGCGAGATCTCGGCGGTGGCGGCGTCCTCCATCAGGTTGTGGATGGCCGCCGCGCCGTTGCCGCCCAGCCAGGACGCGATGTAGCGGACGCCGACGTCGACCGCGGCACGCAGGCCGGCCGCCGTCGCCCCGCCCGGCGTCGAAGCGACGTCGAGCAGCTGGTCGGCCGTGACACTCACCTCGTCGCGGGTGCGGTCGAGCTGGTTGGGCTTGTCGCCGAGGACCTTGTCGAACTCCTCCTTGCAGAGCTCGACCATGCCCGGGTGCGCGACCCAGGAACCGTCGAAGCCGTCGCCGGCCTCGCGCGACTTGTCCGCGTGGACCTTCTCGAAGGCGCCCTTGTTGGTCTCGGGGTCCTTGCTCGGGATGAACGCGGCCATGCCGCCGATCGCGAAGGCACCGCGCTTGTGGCAGGTGCGCACCAGCAGCTCGGTGTAGGCGCGCATGAACGGCGCGGTCATGGTGACCGAGTTGCGGTCCGGCAGCACGAACTTCTCGCCCGCGTCGCGGAAGTACTTGATCACGCTGAACAGGTAGTCCCAGCGGCCGGCGTTGAGGCCCGAGGCGTGCTCGCGCAGCTCGTAGAGGATCTCTTCCATCTCGAACGCGGCCGGGATGGTCTCGATCAGCACGGTCGCGCGGACGGTGCCGTGCTCGATGCCGAGTGTCTTCTCGGCGTGGGTGAAGACGTCGTTCCAGAGCCGCGCTTCGAGGTGGCTCTCCATCTTCGGCAGGTAGTAGTACGGGCCCTTGCCGCGCTTGAGCAGCTCGGCCGCGTTGTGGAAGAAGTGCAGGCCGAAGTCGACGAGCGCGCCGACACCCTCGCGGCCGCCGAAGGTGAGGTGGCTCTCGGGCAGGTGCCAGCCCCGCGGGCGGACCACGATCGTCGCGTGCTCGACGTCGTCCTTCAGCGCGTAGCTCTTGCCGCCGCTCTCCAGGGTGATCGTCTCGCGGACGGCGTCGTAGAGGTTGACCTGGCCGGACACCACGTTCGCCCAGTGCGGGGTGTTGGCGTCCTCGAGGTCGGCCAGCCACACCTTCGCGCCGGAGTTGAGCGCGTTGATGGTCATCTTGCGGTCGGTCGGCCCGGTGATCTCGACGCGGCGGTCCCGCAGCGCGGGCGGCGCGCCGGCGACCTGCCAGTCGCCTTCGCGGATCTCCTCGGTCTCGGGCAGGAAGTCGAGCCGGCCGGTGGTCCGGGCCTCTTCGCGACGCTTGCCGCGCGCCTGGAGCAGCTCGTCGCGGCGGCCGGCGAAGGCGTCGTGGAGGCCGGCGAGGAAGGCGAGCGCCTCCGGCGTGAGGATCTCGTCGCCGCGCTCGACCGGGTCGCCCAGCACCTGGACTTCAGAAGACATGGGGAAACACCTCGAGGGTTCGGATCTTTGGATAACGGCCCTACGGTTTTCTACCAGCCGGACTATAGTTTCTGCATAGCGGAAGCTCAACGCCGACGTAAGGAGGGCCACCGTGCCGGCGGAGAAGAACGGTCGCGACGGCGGCGTCCAGTCCCTGCAGCGTGCCTTCGAGCTGCTGGAACACCTCGCGGACACCGGCGGGGAGGCCAGCCTGTCCGAGCTGGCGACGCTGTCCGGGCTGCCGATGCCGACGATCCACCGGCTGATCCGCACCCTGGTCGACCTGGGGTACGTCCGCCAGAACACGAACCGCCGCTACGCGCTGGGCGCGCGGCTGATCCGGCTGGGCGAGAACGCGAGCATGCAGTTCGGCGCGTGGGCGCGCCCGCTGCTGGCGGAGCTGGTGGAGGAGGTCGGCGAGACGGCGAACCTGGCCGTCCTGGAGCGCGACGAAGTCGTGTACGTGGCCCAGGTGCCGTCGAAGCATTCGATGCGCATGTTCACCGAGGTCGGGCGGCGGTTGCTGCCGCACGGGACGGGAGTGGGCAAGGCGATGCTGGCGCACCTGCCCGCTTCCGAGGTGCGGTCCTTGCTGGAGCGGACCGGGATGCCCGCGTACACGGAGCACACGTTCACCGACCCGGACGCGCTGGCGGTGGAGCTGTCCCGGATCGCTTCGCAGGGGTATGCGCTGGACGAGGCCGAGCAGGAGCTGGGCGTGCGGTGTGTCGCGGTGGCGGTGCCGGGCGCGCCGGTTCCGGCGGCGGTGTCGGTGTCGGGGCCGTCCGGGCGGCTGACCGCCGAGGCGGTGGCGCACATCGCCCCGGCGGTGCAGCGGGTGGCGGATGCCCTGGGAGCCAGCCTCTCCCAGGCGGTCACGGTCTGACCGGGGCCGCTCAGCTCAACTCGCCCGCCAGCAGGTCCATCAGCAACCCGTCGTGCCAAGTGCCGTCCGGACCGCGTTCGTAATCGCGCAGCACTCCGACCGGGCGGAAACCCACCTTCGTGTACACCCGGATCGCCGTCTCGTTCGACGCCGCCGGGTCGATCGTCAACCGGTGGTGGCCCGCCGCGAACAGGTGCGCAGCCAGGGTGCGGATCGCGTCCGTGCCGACGCCGCGGCCGTGGAAGGCCGGGTGCACCGAGATGTCGATGCCCGCGTGGCGGTACTGCGGGTCCAGCTCCTCGCAGCTTTGGATCAGGCCGACGACTTCACCGTCGAGTTCGATCACATAGACGGTGTAGCCCTCTTCGACCTCGTACAGGCCTTCGACCTCGCGATCCGGGTCGCCCCACCAGCGGGCGACCTCCGGGGTGGCCAGGACTTCGTGCAGCCGGGCGCGATCCGCTGGGCCGATCGGGCGCAGCCGCACCCGATCGCCGTGAATGGCGGTCATGATGGGTCCTCTCTCGTAGCGAATGACGGCTTCAGGGCGTCTTCCACGAGGAGGGGCACGCGTGCGTCAACCGGGCATGCCCGGATTCTGCGCCGGCGCGCCGCCGCCCGTCATCCGAATATCGCCGGAGGGCCGCATGGACCCGTACACCGGCGGCGCACTGACCTGGTTCGCTCAGGGCGCCGCTTCGAACCTGCTGGACCGGCTCGTGGACCGCGCGCTCGACGGCTCGCCGCAACCACCCACGTGGCCGCGTCCGGCGAAGACCGCGCCGGGAACGGTCGAAATCACGGTTCGCCACCACACCGCCGCGAAGGTGCGGACGCCGGTGATCCTGACGCTGCAGGAGGACGGCAGCCGGACGGGCACGGCGTTCTCGCTGGTGCTGGGCCACACGGCCCGCATCGCCGTCCCGGGCGGCCGCTACTTCGGCGCGGCGATGGTGGTGGATCCCGCCCGGCGCACCCTCCAGGGCATCGGCTGGTCCCGGCTCACGGTGGCGGCCCACGGAACGTCCCCGTGCCTCATCCCGGCGGGACGGCCGACGGCGCCGGTGATGCTGCAGCTGGGCCTGCGGCGACCCGACGGGACGCCGCTGTTCCGGATCTAGCCGAGCAGTGCGTCCACGAACGCGCCCGGCTCGAACGGCGCCAGGTCGTCCGGGCCCTCGCCGAGCCCGACCAGCTTCACCGGCACGCCCAGCTCCTTCTGGACCTGGAACACGATGCCGCCCTTCGCCGTGCCGTCGAGCTTCGTCAGTACGATGCCCGTGACGTCGATGACCTCGGCGAACACCCGGGCCTGCATGAGCCCGTTCTGGCCCGTGGTCGCGTCCAGCACCAGCAGCACTTCGTCGACCTTCGCCTGCTTCTCCACGACGCGCTTGACCTTGCCCAGCTCGTCCATCAGGCCCGTCTTCGTGTGCAGCCGGCCCGCCGTGTCGACCAGGACCGCGTCCACGCCCGTGTCCACGCCGCGCTTGACCGCGTCGAACGCCACCGCCGCCGGGTCCGCGCCCTCCTTGCCGCGGACGACCTCCGCGCCCACGCGCTCGGCCCACGTCTGCAGCTGGTCGGCCGCCGCCGCGCGGAACGTGTCCGCCGCGCCCAGCAGCACCGTTCCGCCCTGCGCCACCAGGACGCGGGCGAGCTTGCCCGTGGTCGTCGTCTTGCCGGTGCCGTTGACCCCCGCCACCAGCACCACCGCGGGCTGCTTCTTGCCGTCGACGGTGTGCGGCAGCGCCCGCACCGCGCGGTGGCCGTCGGTGGACAGCTGGGCCGTCAGCACCTCGTGCAGCACCTCGCGCGCCTCGGCCGACGACCGCACCGCACGCCGGGACAGCTCGTCGCGCAGGCGCTCGACGATCTGGTTCGTGGTGGCCGCACCGAGGTCGGCCATCAGCAGCGTGTCCTCGACGTCCTGCCAGGAGTCCTCGTCGAGGTCGCCGGCGCCGAGCAGGCCCAGCAGGCTCGTCCCGAACATCGAGCGCGACTTCGTCAGGCGGCCGCGCAGCCGCTCCATGCGGCCGGCCGCCGGTTCGATCGCCTCGGCGACCGGCGCGGGTTCGACGACCTCGGCCTCCGGCAGCTTGACGTCGCGGACCGTGCGCTGCGCCGAGTCCCGCGGCACCGCCGCGTCGTCGCCCACCGCGGGCTGGCCATCGACCTCCGGCCGGTCCTCGACCGGGTGCTCGGCTTCGGGAGCCTCGGCGGTGCCACCGGGCGCGAGGGCGATGCCCCCGCTCGCGGCGTACGAACCGCCCTTCGGTTTCGCCTCGACCTCGCGCTGGGCGTCCAGGCTGATCCGCCGCCTGCGTGCGATCAACAGGCCGGTCACCAGCAGGGCGACCAGGACGACGACGGCGACGACTACGAACAGGAACCAGGTGCTCGACACGGGCCCATCCTTTCATCCGCGCTCCCCGCGCGCCGGACCCCGCCCCGCACAGGCAATTCATCACAACCTCGGTCCCGATTGGGGCAAGACTTCACCAAGTGGGTTGCGTCACACGAAAGGCTCCACTAAACCCCTCCGGATGGGGATGAGCAGTGTCTTCCGGGGCTTCGCCCCGAGCCGGGGGCTCCGCCACCCGGACCCCCCGAAGAAGGGTGGCCACGCCTTCCGGGTGATCGGCCTGATTTCGGGCACGTCGATCGACGGGATCGACGTGGCCGCCGCCGGCCTGCACGCCGAAGACGGCACGGTCGTGCTGACGCCGCTGGGCGAGCTCGACGTCCCCTACCCCGAGCCGCTGCGTGACGGCCTGCTCGCGGCGTTGCCGCCGAACCCGTGCACCGCCGGCGAGCTGACGCGGCTGGACACCGGCGTCGGCCAGGCGTTCGCCGATGCGGCCGGGCGCGGCGTCGCGGAACTGGCCGGCGGCCGCGCGGACCTGGTCGCGTCGCTGGGCCAGACGGTGTTCCACTGGGTCTCCGGCGGCCACGTCCGCGGCACCCTCCAGCTCGGCCAGCCCGCCTGGATCGCCGAACGCACCGGGCTGCCGGTGTGCGCCGACCTGCGGGCGCGCGACGTCGCCGCGGGCGGCCACGGCGCACCCCTGGCGAGCACGCTCGACCAGCTGTGGCTGCGCGGCCTCGCCGAGGACACCGGCCGGCCGGTCGCCGCGCTGAACCTCGGCGGTATCGCGAACATCACTGTGGTTGCCGAGGACGCGCCGCTGATCGCCTACGACACCGGACCCGCCAACGCCCTGCTCGACGTCGCGGCCCACCGCGTCACCGGGCAGCGCAGCGACGTCGACGGCCGGCTCGCCCTCGGCGGGTCGGTGCGCTCCGACCTGCTCCTCCGGCTGCTCGCCGACCCGTACTTCGCCGCCGCGCCGCCGAAGTCCACCGGCAAGGAGCACTTCAACGCGGACTACCTCGACACCGCGCTGGCGGGCTTGGACCCGGTCGACTCCGGGGACCTGCTCGCGACGCTGACCGAGCTGACCGCCGTCACCGTGGCAGACCAGTGCCGCCGCCACGGCGTCACGACCGTCATCGCCTCCGGCGGCGGCGTCGCGAACCCGGCGCTGATGACGGCGCTGACCCGGAACCTGTCCACGGCGCTGCTCAAGACCAGCGACGACCTCGGCCTGCCCGGTGCGGGCAAGGAGGCGTACCTCGCCGCGTTGCTGGGCTGGCTCACCTGGTGCGGCGTGCCCGGTACGGTGCCGTCGGCGACCGGTGCCCGCGGGCCACGCGTGCTCGGCGTGTTGGTCCCGGGCCGTGGCCCCTTGATCCTTCCCGCCCCGCTGGGGGGCGCCGTGACACGGTTGCGAGTCGCGGAGAAGGCCGGATGACGGTAGGAGTGATCCATGCGCGGTGTTGACCTCGCCATCATCGTGATCTACCTGGCGGCGATGCCGCTGATCGGCGTGCTCGTCGGCCGGAGACAACGGTCGGCGGCCGACTACTTCGTCGGCGAGCGCAGCCTCCCGTGGGGTGCGGTGATGCTGTCCGTGGTGGCCACGGAGACCTCGACGCTCACCGTGATCAGCACGCCCGGGCTGGTCTTCGGCAACGCCTTCCTGTTCCTGCAGCTGGCTTTCGGCTACATCATCGGCCGGACGATCGCCGCGTTCGTCCTGCTGCCGCGGTACTTCCGGGGCAACCTCGTGAGCGCGTACGCGTTCCTCGGGAAGCGGTTCGGCTCCGGGCTGCAAGGCACCGCGTCGGTGACGTTCGTGGTCACCCGGCTGCTCGCCGAAGGCGTGCGCCTGTTCGCCGGCGCGATCCCGATCAAGGTGATCCTCGCGCACTACGGCGTCCACCTGGACTACTGGGTGATCGTCGTGATCCTCACCGCCCTGACGCTGGTCTACGCCTACATCGGCGGGATCAAGGCCGTCGTCTGGGTCGACGTCATCCAGCTGTCGCTGTACCTGGGCGGCGCCGCGGTGGCCGCGATCGTGCTGCTCAACAAGCTGCCGGCCGACTGGGTCTCGCAGGCGTCCGCGGACGGCAAGTTCGCGCTCGTCGACTTCTCGAAGAACCTGCTGACCAGCCCGTACGCGTTCGTGACGGCGGTGCTCGGCGGCGCGGCGCTTTCGATGGCGTCGCACGGCGCCGACCAGCTGATCGCGCAGCGGCTGCTGGCCACGCGCAGCCTGCGCGACGGCCAGAAGGCGCTCATCGGCAGCGGGATCATCGTCACGATCCAGTTCGCGCTGTTCCTGCTGGTCGGGGCCATGCTGTGGGTGTTCAACGGCCGGAAGTCCGTGGCGCAGCTGGGGTTGCAGAGCCCGGACGACGTGTTCTCGCGGTTCATCATCGACGACCTGCCGGCCGGCGTGTCGGGCCTGCTCATCGCCGGAGTGCTCGCCTCGACCATGGGGGCGCTCGCCTCGGCCCTCAACGCGCTGTCGACGTCCACCGTGGCCGACCTCTACCAGCGGTTCACCAAGCGCTCGCCGGAGGACTCGAAGCTGCTGCGGCACGGTCGCATGTGGACGCTGATCTGGGCCGTCGTGTTCGCGGTGTTCGCATCGCTGTTCTCCACCACGAAGAACTCGGTGATCGAGCTCGGCCTGGCCATCACCGGGTACACCTACGGCGCGCTGCTGGGATCGTTCCTGCTGGGCCTGCTGATCAAGAAGGCCCGGCAGGTGGACGCGATCATCGCGTTCGTGGTCACCGTGGTGGTGATGGCGTTCGTCATCCTCGGGGTGAAGTTCAGCGCGAAGACCGGCGGCCTGATCGGCGTCGACTTCAGCAAGGCGGCCGGGGACAAGGTGGCGCTCGCCTACCCGTGGTACACGCTGATGGGCGTGGTGATCACGCTGGTCGTGGGCGGTCTGCTGTCGCTGCGCCACCGGACGCCGGACCCGAAGGCGGCCGAAGCCGAAGCCGCCGGAGAGACCGCGGAAGTGACCGCCGCCTGATCCTTCTGAACCGTTTCCGGCGGGCGCCCGTGTCGAATTGCGGGAGCCCGCCGAGAAGCGGCGGGAGGATTTCGAAGGTGGATTCCATGAAGCGGATGACGGTGGCGCTCGCGGTCGGCGCCCTGGTGCTCGGCGGCGCGGCGACGGCTTCGGCCACCCCGGCGCACTCGACGGTGCCGGACGCGATCAAGGTGCCGGCGGGCAACCGGGCACTGGCCACTTACCCAGCCGAAGGCGTACAGATTTACGGCTGCACGAACGGCGCGTGGGCCCTGATCCAGCCGGCAGCGGTGCTGTCGCGGCACGGGAAGCCGGTGGCGCTGCACAGCAAGGGCCCGGTGTGGACGTCCATTGTGGACGGAAGCACGGTCGGCGCGGCGGCCGCGGCGAACGCCCCGCGGGAAGGCGCGATCCCGGAACTGCTGCTCAAGGCGAACCTGAACACCGGCGACGGCATCTTCAGCAAGGTGACCTACGTCCAGCGCTTGAACACCCGCGGCGGCGTGGCCCCGGCGGGGACCTGCACCGATGGCGCCCAGACCGCGGTCCGCTACTCGGCCGACTACGCCTTCTGGGTCGCGGAGTAGAAAGCGAGCCCGTCCCCTGTGGCGTCCGGTGCGCTGGACGCCACAGGGGCTCTCTGCCGCGGTTTGAAGGGCGAGCTAGCCGACCGCGACCGGTTCGTCGTCGGCCGTGCGCAGGCGCTGCGAGATCACCTTGGTGATGCCGTCGCCCTGCATGCTCACGCCGTAGAGAGCGTCGGCGATCTCCATCGTCGGCTTCTGGTGGGTGATGATGATCAGCTGCGACGAGTCGCGCAGCTGCTCCAGCAGCCCGATCAGCCGGCGCATGTTGGTGTCGTCGAGCGCCGCCTCGACCTCGTCCATGACGTAGAAGGGTGACGGCCGGGCGCGGAAGATCGCGACCAGCATGCCCACCGCGACCAGCGACTTCTCGCCACCGGACAGCAGCGACAGCCGCTTGACCTTCTTGCCCGGCGGACGCGCTTCGACGTCGACGCCGGTGGCCAGCAGGTCGTCCGGCTCGGTGAGGACCATCCGGCCCTCGCCGCCCGGGAAGAGCACGCTGAACACGGTCTCGAACTCGCGGGCCACGTCGGCGTAGGCGCCGGCGAAGACCTCGAGGATCTTTTCGTCGACCTGCTTGATGACGGCTTCGAGGTCCTTGCGGGTGTCCTTGAGGTCTTCCAGCTGCGTGGAGAGGAACTTGTACCGCTCCTCCAGCGCCGCGAACTCCTCGAGCGCGAGCGGGTTCACCTTGCCCAGCAACGACAGGTCCTTCTCGGCGCGCCTGGCGCGGCGGGTCTGGGTGTCGCGGTCGTAGGGCATCGGCGGCGGCGGGGTGACGTCCTCGCCGCGATCCTTGGCCGCCTCGTACTCGGCCATCTCGCCCGCGCTCGGCGGCACCGGGACGTCCGGGCCGTACTCGCGGACGAGGTCCTCGAGGCCCATGCCGAAGTCCTCGGCGATCTTGGCTTCCAGGGTCTCCAGCCGCAGCCGCTGCTCGGCGCGCAGCACCTCGTCGCGGTGCACGGCGTCGGTCAGCTTCTCCAGTTCGCCGGTGAGTTCGCGGACCTTGGCGCGGACGCCGGTCAGCGCCTGCTCGCGGCTCTGGCGGCGGGCCTGGACCTGGTCGCGTTCGGTCGCCGCGCGCTGCACCGAGTGCTCGATGCGCTCCAGCGCGAGCTCGCCGGCGTCGACGACGGCGTTGGCGATCCCGGCGCCGCGCTTGCGGGCCGCGGCGGCGCGCTCGGCGCGCTCGCGGGCCTGCTGCTCGGCGTGCGCGGCCCGGCGGAGGCCTTCGGCCTTGCCCGCGATGCTGCGGGCGCGCTCTTCGGAGGTGCGCTGCGCGAGCCGCGCTTCCATCTCCTCCTGCCGCACGACGGCCAGCTCTTCGACGGCCTGATCGCGTTCGGCGGTGTCCGGGTCGTCTTCGACGGGCTGCTCGGCGACGGCGGCGAGCCGCTCCTCCAGCTCGGCGAGCTGGGCGAGGGCCTGGACGCGGCTCTGCTCGACCTTCGCGCGCTGGCCGGACAGCCGCTCGACCTCGGCCTGCGCCTGGCGGGCGGCCTGCTGCATCCGGTTGAGCCGCTCCGACGAGCGCGCCTTGCGGACCTTCGCCTCGCCGAGGGCGTCCTTGGCCTGGGAAACCTCTTCGCGACGCGCCTGCTGCTCGGCGCGGGCGCCTTCCAGCTCGGCCGCGTACCGCTCCAGCGAGCGCTCGGCCAGCCGGAGCCGCTCCCCCGCCTCGTCGACGGCGGCCTGGACCTCGATCACGCTCTCGCGCTTGCCGGAGCCGCCGATCGCCCAGCGGGCACCGAAGACGTCACCCTCGGCGGTGACCGCGCGGACGTCCGGGTGCACCGCCACCAGGTGGCGGGCGGCGTCGAGGTCGCGGACCAGAGCCAGCTTGTCGAGGGCCTGCTCGACGGCGGGCCGCAGCTGCGGCGGCGCGGTGACGACCTCGCGGGCCCAGCGCGCGCCTTCCGGCAGCGACGGCCACGAATAGGTGTCCACGGTGGATTCGAGGCCGCCGAGCAGGATGCCCGCGCGGCCGGAGTCCGTTTCCTTCAGGTACTTCAGCGCACGCAGGGCGTCTTCGCCGCCGGTCACGGCGACGGCGTCGGCCACCGGGCCGAGCGCCGCGGCCAGCGCGACCTCGTAGCCGGGCTCGACGGTGAGCAACGCGGCGACCGAGCCGAGCAGGCCCGGCAGTTCGTGGGACGCGCCGAGCAGCGCACCCGCGCCGTCCTTGCGCCGCAGGCCCATCGACAGCGCCTCGACGCGCGCCTTCTCCGACGCGATTTCCCGCTCGGCCGCGCGCTCGGCCTTGACCAGCTCTTCGACACGCGCCTTGGCCGCGTTGTTGGCCTCGACCGCGCGGTCGTGGCGATCCATCAGGCCGGCGTCGTCGGACTCCTCGACGCCACCCTCGGCCTTCGCCATCTCGAGTTCTTCGACGGCGATCTCGGCGCGCTCGGCGGCCTCTTCGAGGGAGACGCTGAGGCGGTCGATCTCGTCGGAGGTGGCGCCGTTCTTGCTGCGCAGCGCCTCGACCTGGCCGGTGAGCTTGGCCATGCCTTCGCGGCGGTCGGCGATGGCGCGGACGGCGGCCCAGTGCGCGCGCTCGGCGGCCTGGACGCGCTGTTCGAGGTCTTCGCGGCGCAGAATCGTCTGGGCGAGCAGCTCGCGGGCCTCCATGACGGCCTCGTTGAGCTCTTCCTCCTGCTCGGCGACGCGCTCGGCCTCTTCGAGGAGCTCTTCGGGGTCGCGGCCGCCGGTCGACGTCGAGACGTCGGCCGACAGGTGCCGCTGGCGCTCGATCGCCAGCCGGACGGTGCCGCGGAGGCGCTCGGCCAGCGCCGACAGCTTGTACCAGGTTTCCTGGGCGGCCTGCAGCAGCGGCGCGTCCTCGGCGAGCGAGGCTTCCAGCTCGGTTTCCTCGGCCGAGACGATCTCGAGGTGCTGCTCGACCTCGGCGCGGCGCTGGCGGGCGGACTTCTCGTCGGCCTCTTCGCGGGCGATGGCGGTGCGCTGGGTGACCAGGTCGTCGGCGAGCAGGCGCAGGCGGGAGTCGCGCAGCTCGGACTGGACCGACTGGGCCTTGCGGGCGATCTCGGCCTGCTTGCCCAGCGGCTTGAGCTGGCGGCGCAGCTCGGTCGTCAAGTCGCCGAGGCGGTCGAGGTTGCCCTGCATGTTGGCCAGCTTGCGCAGGGTCTGTTCCTTGCGCTTGCGGTGCTTGAGGACGCCGGCGGCCTCTTCGATGAAGGCGCGGCGCTCTTCGGGCTTGGACTCGAGGATCGCCGAGAGCTGGCCCTGGCCGACGATGACGTGCATCTCGCGGCCGATGCCGGAGTCCGACAGCAGTTCCTGGACGTCCATCAGGCGGCAGCGGTCGCCGTTGATCTCGTACTCGCTCGCGCCGTCGCGGAACATCCGGCGGGTGATCGACACCTCGGAGTACTCGATCGGGAGCGCGCCGTCGGCGTTGTCGATGGTGAGGGTGACCTCGGCGCGGCCGAGCGGGGCGCGGCCCGCGGTGCCGGCGAAGATGACGTCCTCCATCTTGCCGCCGCGCAGGTCCTTGGCGCCCTGGGTGCCCATGACCCAGCGCAGCGCGTCCAGCACGTTGGACTTGCCGGAGCCGTTCGGCCCGACCACGCAGGTGATGCCCGGCTCGAAGCGCAGCGTGGTGGCCGAGGCGAAGGACTTGAAGCCCTTGAGCGTCAGGCTTTTCAGGTGCACTGGGTGCTGACCCCTCTGGCTGCCGGTACGGGCGGTTCAATCGTCCCAGGCTACCCGGGGGCCTCCGGGGACCGCCGGACGCGCCCCCTCCTCGGCGCGCCTAGCACATCCGCGACGACCTCAGCAACACCATGAGCCACACCGTCCCCGGACGGACCAAGCGCCGCCCTACCGCTCGACGAAGCCGCTGAGTCCCCCTTTCGGGTCGGACCAGCGCTCGGCGACGTGCTCCACACTTCCGGGTGATTCTCCCGACCGTAACGCGGCCAACAGCCGCTGACAGTGGTCGTGACTACCCTCCGCTATCACCTCGACACGCCCGTCGGCCAGATTGCTCGCGCTCCCGACCAAGCCGAGCTCCAGCGCGCGACTGCGCGTCCACCAGCGAAAACCGACACCCTGGACCCGGCCGCGCACCCACGCCGTCAGCCGAGTGTGGGTTTCTTCCTCACTCACGCCGTTCCTCCCTTCCGGGTCAACCGACCGCGCACAGTAACGGATCAAGGCCACTACCTGGGCGAATACCCGCACGCCGGTGATAATCTCCCGCCGAGGTCGCTCCCCCGCCGTGGGCGCACTGCTCCATCAGCACCAGCGCTCCCGATCCGCGACCTCAGCACCGCGCCTCCCCGAATTCCCCAAGGAGCCCCGTATGCCCCGCCCCGCCGGGTCGGATTCGAGCTCTCGGATCACCAGGATCGACACCGCGCCGCCCAAGAGCAGCAAACCGAACCGCACCGGGTACGTCGTGCTCGGGGTGGCCGGGCTGGTCGTCGCGACCGCGTTCGCCGCCGTGGCCGAGCTCGCCGGGCCGGTCCCCGCCACCACCGCGGGCGGGACCGGCGGCCCCGGGGGCCAGGGCACCGTCCCGGCCGGGGTGCGGACACTGCCGGCCACGCCGTCGTCGAGCGCCCCGGCGACCCCCTCCAGCGGAGCCCCGACCCCGTCGAGCGCCACGTCGCCGAGCGTGCCGACGACGGTCGTGTCCGTGAGCCCGGACGGCAAGACGACCACCACGGTCGTCACCCAGCCCGCGCCGCCCCCGCCGCCGCCACGCATCGACACCGGCGGCAACCCGCCCCCGGTCTCGTCGCCGCCGTACACGCCGCCGACGTCGGCTCCCCCGAGTTCGGAGAAGCCCCCGACCACGACGCCGACCACCCCGGTCACCCCGCCCCCGACGACGACATCGTCGACCGGTGGCGGCTCGAGCTCGGCCGGTGCCCCCTCGTCGAGCACGACCGGCCCCCGCACCGCAGCCTAGGCCTAAGTGCCCCAACGCTGGGGCACTTAGGCCTAGGCCAGGACGGCCGCGACCATCGCGTCGCGCAGGAACTTCCCGTAGCGCTCCGGGGACCACCCGCGCTCGAGGCAGAGCAGCTCGTACTGCTCCGGGCCGTGGTAGGTCCACAGGATGTCGCGGACGTCGCCGGCTCTCAGGCCCGGCTTGACCTGCCCCGTCTCCAGCAGCTCGGCCGAGAAGTACGTCATCGCCATCAGCATCTCCTGCCGCATCTGCGCCCACACCTGCGCGGCCGCAGGGTCGGCGGCGGCCGCGTCGCGGGCCAGCAACTGCACCGGGGACACCGCGGGGGCGATGCCCACCAGGTGGTCGAGGTACAGCTCGATCTTCCGCACGGCGTCCGGCTCGGCCCGGATCTCGGCGATGAAGTCGCGTCCGGCGATCGGCACGTCCTCGTCGTCGCCGGCGACCGTGACGTCGAAGACGGCCTTGAGCAGCGTCGCCTTGTTGGCGAAGGCCTTGTAGACGGTCTGCACGGCGACGCCGGCGGCCTTCGCCACCTCGGGCACCGCGGTGCCCGCGTACCCCTTCTCCCGGAAGAGGGCCGACGCCGCCGCGAGGATCCGGCGGCGGTTCTCGCGCGCCTGCTCCTGACGCCGCGACGTGTCGTAGCGGCGCTTGACAGGGCCGTCCATTTGAGTAGAGACTCCTCTATCTAATAGATGCACATCTATCATGACACCCTGAGGGGGCGCTGACCATGATGGAACAAGCCACCACCGACGCCGTCACCGCCGCGCGGGAGCTCGCACCCGAGCTGAGCGCGCGGGCCGGCGAAGCCGAGCAGCTCCGGACCCTGCCTCGCGACCTCGTCGAACGGGCCCGCGAAGCCGGGCTCTTCCGCCTGGCGACCCCGCGCAGCCTGGGCGGGCAGGAGCTGCCACCCGCCACGATCGTCGAGACGATCGAGGAGCTCTCGCGCGCGGACGGCTCCGCGGGCTGGACGATCACCATCGGCAACGGCTCGGCGTTCCTCGCCTGGCTGGACCCGGCCGTCGCGGCGGACCTCGTGGCCGGCACCCCCGACCCGGTCGGCGGCGGGGTGTTCGCGCCGATGGGCCGCCTCACCGCCGACGGCGCCGGCAAGTTCGCGCTCGCCGGCCGGTGGGGGTTCTGCAGCGGCAGCCCGCACACGGATCTGTTCTTCAACGGCGCCTTCGCCGGCGGCGACCCGCGGGACTGGCGGCTCGCCGCGGTGCCGGCCGCCGCGGTGCGGGTGGTCGAGAACTGGGACGTCACCGGCCTGTGCGGGACCGGCAGCCACGACGTCGAGATCGACACGGTCGTGCCCGGGGAACACACGATTTCGCCGTTCACGAACCCGGCGCGCCACGACGGGCCGCTGTGGCGGTTCCCGTTCTTCACGCTGATCGGCACGATGTTCGCGGGCGTGCCGCTCGGCATCGCCCGGCGCGCGCTGGACGAGTTCACCGCGTTCGCGCCGGCCAAGTTCCGCCCGCCGGGCCCGGGCCCGATCGCCGAGGACGGCGACGTCCAGTTCGCCCTGACCCGCGCGGAAGGGCGGCTGCGCTCGGCACGCGCGTTCGTCTTCGAGGCACTCGGCGAGCTGTGGGACACCGCGTGCGCGGGCGACGTCCCGGACGTCCGGCAGCGCGGCCAGTTCCTGCTGGCGACGCAGCAGGCGATGCGGGCGTCGCTGAGCGCGGTGGACATCGCGTTCGGCTACGCGGGCGCGGGCGCGCTGCACGCGGACCAGCCGGTGCAGCGCTGCTTCCGCGACCTCCACGCGGCGGCCCAGCACATCTACTTCTCGGCCGCGGCGTCCAAGCGGTACGCGAAGGTGCGGTTCGGGATCGAGCAGCCGACCTTCTGGTTCTAGGGAGACCTGGTGCTAGGGACCGCGCCGCAGCCGGTGGGCGACCAGCGCCCACAGGTAGACCGTCAGCAGGGCACCGGCGCCGACCGCCGCGACGCGCAGCCACGTCGCCCCGCCGGCGCCGCCCTCGAAGGCGGTGAGGAGCCAGCCGAGCGCACCGAAGGTCGCGCCCACCGCCAGCGTCAGCACGAGCACCGGCGGGATGCGCTCACCGCCGAGAAGCCACGTTTTCGACCCGTCCATTTCCGGGAGGTACCCAGCCCGGGCCCCGGTCAGACCTCGAAGCGGTAACCTATCCCCGGTTCGGTGAGCAGGTGCCGGGGCCGGGAGGGTTCCCGTTCCAGCTTGCGCCGCAGCTGGGCCAGGTACACCCGCAGGTAGTGCGACTCCGTCTCGTACGACGGGCCCCACACCTCGTGCAGGAGCTGCTTCTGCGCCACCAGCCGGCCGCGGTTGCGGACCAGCAGCTCCAGCACGCCCCACTCCGTCTTCGTCAGGTGCACCTCCACGCCGTCGTGGCGGCGGACCTTCTTCGCCGCCAGGTCCACGCTGAACGACGCCGTGTCCACCACCGCGTCCGCGTCGTCCGCGCCCGCCACCGCCGAACGGCGGACCGCCGCGCGCAGCCGCGCCAGCAGCTCGTCCATGCCGAACGGCTTCGTCACGTAGTCGTCGGCGCCCGCGTCGAGGGCCTCGACCTTGTCGGCCGAGTCGCCGCGCGCCGAGAGCACGATGATCGGGACCGTCGTCCAGCCGCGCAGGCCCGCGATCACTTCGGTGCCGTCGAGGTCGGGCAGGCCGAGGTCCAGAACCACCACGTCGGGCTTGGTCTCGGCCACCGCTTTCAACGCGGCCGTGCCGTCGTGCGCGGTGATCACCTTGTAGCCGCGGGCGGTCAGGTTGATCCGCAGTGCCCGCACGATCTGCGGTTCGTCGTCGACCACCAGCACGGTGGCGCCCGGGTCGCTCATCGCACCCCCTCCTGTTCGAACTCCACGCTGAACGCGGGAAGCGAAACCACGACCGTGAGCCCGCCGCCCGGGGTGTCCTCGGCGCGGATCGTGCCGCCCATCGCCTCGGTGAACCCCTTCGCCACCGACAGCCCGAGCCCGACGCCCGGTGTCGTGTCCCGGTCGCCGCCGAGCCGCTGGAACGGGGCGAACGCCGAGTCCGCGGCGCCCTTGCGCAGCCCCTTGCCGTGGTCGACGATCCGCAGCTCGACCTGGCCGGAGTGCGCGCTGGCCCGGGCCGACACCGGCGCGCCGCCGTGGCGCAGCGCGTTGTCCAGCACGTTCGCCACCACCCGTTCCAGCAGGCCGGGGTCGGCCAGCACCGAGGGGAGCTGGTCGTCGACCGCGACCACGACGTCGTCCGAACCGTCCACAGTGGACAGCGCGTGCGCGACGACCTCGTCGTAGCCCACCGGGCGCAGGTGCGGGCGGACCGCCCCGGTGGCCAGCCGCGAGGAGTCGAGGAGGTTGTCGATCAGCCCGGCGAGCCGGTCGGCGGACAGCTCGATGGCCTCCATCAGCTCCGCGGTGTCCTCTTCGGACAACTCCAGATCCGCGGCACGCAGGCTGCCGATGGACGCCTTGATCGACGTCAGCGGCGTCCGCAGGTCGTGCCCGACCGCGGACAGCAGGGTCGTGCGCAGCTCGGTCGCCTCGGCCTTGCGTTCGGCGCGCGCCGCCGCGGCCGCCGTCCGCTGCTGGCGCAGGGCCAGCAGCGCCTGGCCGGCCACGGCCTCCAGCACCCGCCGGTCGGCCGCGGGCAGTGCCCGGCCGCGCAGGGTGAGGTGGACGTCGGCGGTGACGGCGATGTCGGCGTCGGCCTCGTCCGGATCGGCGCACGGGTGCTCCCCCGCCGTCGCCACGCACTGCCAGACGCCGTCCTGCTTCTCCAGCAGGGTCACCGAGGTCAGGGCGAAGTTCTCGCGGACCTTCGCCAGCAGCCGCTCGATCGGGTTCGCGTGGGTGAGCACGGTCCGGGCGTAGGAGGCCAGCAGCGCGGCCTCGGTCCGCGCCCGCGCGGCCTGCGCGGCCCGGCGCGCGGCCTGGTCGACGACCAGCGCGACCAGCACCGCGACCACGACCATCGCGATCAGCGTGACGAGGTTCTGCGGGGTGTGCACGTTGAGCGTGTAGAGCGGCGGCGTGAAGAAGAAGTTGAGCAGCCCGGCGCCGAGCACGGCCGCGACCAGCGCCGGGCCGAGGCCGCCGACCAGGGCGACGACGACGGTGACCAGGACGTAGGCGATGACGTCGGTGGCGAAGTCGAGCCCGGTCGGCACGAAGACGCCGACGAGGGTGACCAGCACCGGCAGCACGACCCCCAGCACCGAGCCCGTCACCAGCCGCGAGAGCCCCAGCGGGCTCGCGGTCAGCCCGGTCCGCAGGCGGCCACCGGCCTCGGAGTGGGTGACCATGTGCACGTCGATCGGGCCCGACCGGCGGACCACCGCCGCGCCGATGCCCTCGTCGAACAGCCGCGCCACCCGGGAGCGCCGCGAGGTCCCGAGCACCAGCTGGGTCGCGTTGACCCCGCGCGCGAAGTCCAGGAGAGCGCCCGGGACGTCGTCGCCGACGACCGTGTGGAACGTCGCCCCGACCTCCTCGGCGAGCTTGCGGCAGCGGGCCATCGCGGCCGGGCTGATCCCGGCGAGGCCGTCGCCGCGCAGGATGTGCACCACCTGCAGTTCGGCGCCGGCCCGGGTGGCGATCCGGCTGGCCCGGCGGATGAGCGTCTCGCTTTCGGGGCCGCCGGTGATCGAGGCGACGACGCGTTCGCGTGCCTCCCACGTGTCGGTGATCCGCTGCTCGGCGCGGTAGCGCTGGAGGGCGACGTCGACCTGGTCGGCCACCCAGAGCAGCGCCAGTTCCCGGAGAGCGGTGAGGTTGCCGGGCCGGAAGTAGTTGCCGAGGGCGGCGTCGATCCGCTCGGCCGGGTAGACGTTCCCGTGCGCGAGCCGCCGCCGCAGGGCCTCCGGCGTGATGTCGACCAGCTCGAGCTGTTCGGCGCGGCGGACGACCTCGTCCGGCACGGTCTCCTGCTGCGTGACACCGGTGATCCGCTCGACGACGTCGTTGAGGCTCTGCAGGTGCTGCACGTTGACCGTGGAGAGCACGTCGATGCCGGCGGTCAGCAGCTCTTCGACGTCCTGCCAGCGCTTCGCGTTGCGGGAGCCCGGCACGTTGGTGTGCGCCAGTTCGTCGATGACGGCGACCTCGGGCGCGCGGGCCAGGATCGCGTCGACGTCCATCTCGTCGAACGCGCGGCCGCGGTGCTCGGCGTGCCGCCGCGGGACGATCTCGAGGCCCTCCAGCAGCACCGCGGTCTTCTCGCGGCCGTGCGTCTCCACCAGCCCGACGACGACGTCGGTGCCGCGGTCGAGCCGGCGGCGCGCTTCGCCGAGCATGGCGAAGGTCTTGCCGACGCCCGGAGCCGCGCCGAGGTAGATCCTCAGCTCTCCCCGGCGCGGCTTCGCGGGCCCGTTCTCCGTGGTCACGCTGTCAGTGTGCCCCTCCGGCCGCGGCGCGCACGGCCAAGTTGAGCGGGAGCACAGTCACCCCGGGTACGCCGATCCCGGCCCCGCTCGTGTTCTGCGCGATCAGCTGCTTGACCCGGTCGAGGGACAGGCCGGTGTTCCGGGCCACGCGCGCGGCCTGAAGATCGGCGTAGGCGACGCTGATCGCCGGGTCCAGTCCCGAACCCGACGCCGTCACCGCGTCGGGTGGCACCTGACCGGGTGACACGCCTTCGCGCTCGGCGATGGACGCCTTGCGCTGCTCGATCGCCTGCACCAGATCTGCGTTGTCCGGGCCCTTGTTGGACGCACCGGACGGCACGCCGGGGCCGATCGCCGAGGGCCGGGTGTGGAACCACGGGTCGTGCGCCGGGTCGGCGGGCACCGGGTCGACGCCGATCAGCGACGACCCGACGGCCTGGCCGTTCTGGGTGACGATCGAGCCTTCGGCGTGTCCCTCCAGCCCCGGAATGCGCGTCACCGCCCACACGGCCAGGGGGTAGAGGATCCCGAGCAGGACGGTCAGCACGAGGAGGACCCGCAGCCCGGCCCAGGTCTGCTTGACGAGAGTGTTCACTTCGGTTCACCCGATTCCGGGGATGAGGCGCACGAGCAGGTCGATCAGCCAGATCCCGAGGAAGGGGCCGACGATCCCGCCGAGGCCGTAGACGAGCAGGTTGCGGCGCAGCAGAGCCGAGGCCGACGACGGCTTGTACCGCACGCCGCGCAGGGCCAGCGGGATGAGCACGACGATGATCAGGGCGTTGAAGATGACCGCCGACAGGATCGCCGACTTCGGCGTGGCCAGGTGCATGACGTTCAGCCCGCCGAGCTGGGCGTAGATACCGGTGAACATCGCAGGCAGGATCGCGAAGTACTTGGCCAGGTCGTTGGCGACGCTGAAGGTGGTCAGCGCGCCGCGGGTGATCAGCAGCTGCTTGCCGATCCCGACGATCTCGATCAGCTTCGTGGGGTCGCTGTCGAGGTCGACCATGTTCCCGGCCTCCTTGGCGGCCGAGGTGCCGGTGTTCATCGCCACACCGACGTCGGCCTGCGCGAGGGCGGGAGCGTCGTTGGTGCCGTCGCCGGTCATCGCGACGAGCCGGCCGCCTTCCTGCTCCTGCTTGATGAGCGCCATCTTGTCTTCGGGCTTGGCCTCGGCGAGGTAGTCGTCGACGCCGGCGTCCGCGGCGATGGCCTTCGCGGTGAGCGGGTTGTCGCCGGTGATCATCACCGTCTTGATGCCCATCTCGCGCAGCTCCGCGAAGCGTTCCTTCATGCCCGGCTTGACGACGTCGGACAACCGGATCACGCCACGCACCACGGTGTCCTCGGCGACCACCAGCGGGGTGCCGCCCTGGGCGCTGATCTCGTCGACCACCCGCTCGGTCTCGCCGGGGAACTCGCCGCCGTTCTCGCGCACCCAGGCACGGACGGCACTCGCCGCCCCCTTGCGGATCCGCCGGGTTCCGATGTCGATGCCGCTCATCCGGGTCTGCGCGGTGAAGGGGACGAACTCGCCGTGCTCGTCCTGCCCCGCGTGGTCCGACGTCAGCTCGACGACACTGCGGCCTTCGGGGGTCTCGTCGGCCAGGCTGGCGAGCCGGGCGGCGCGGGCCAGCTCGTCCATCGTGGACGTTCCGACCGGAAGCAGCTCGGTCGCACGGCGGTTGCCGAAGGTGATGGTGCCGGTCTTGTCGAGCAGCAGCGTCGAGACGTCGCCCGCGGCCTCCACCGCGCGGCCGCTGGTCGCCAGGACGTTGCGCTGCACCAGGCGGTCCATCCCGGCGATGCCGATCGCGCTCAGCAGCGCGCCGATCGTCGTCGGGATGAGGCACACGAGCAGCGCGGTCAGCACGATCACGGACTGCTCGGACCCGGAGTAGCGGGCCATCGGCTGGAGCGCGACGACGGCGAGCAGGAAGATGATCGTGAGCGTCGAGAGCAGGATCGTCAACGCGATCTCGTTCGGCGTCTTCTGCCGGGAAGCGCCCTCCACCAACGCGATCATGCGGTCCACGAAGGACTCGCCGGGTTTGGTGGTGATCCGCACGACGATCCGGTCGCTCAGCACGGTCGTGCCGCCGGTGACGGCGCTGCGGTCGCCGCCGGACTCGCGGATGACCGGGGCCGACTCGCCGGTGATGGCCGATTCGTCGACGGTCGCGATGCCTTCGACGACGTCGCCGTCACCCGGGATCACCTGGCCCGCCTCGACGACGACCCGGTCGCCGATCTTCAGCTCGACCCCCGGGACCTGCTCCTCTCCGGTTTCGGTGAGCCGGCGGGCGACGGTCTCCTTCTTGGACCGCCGCAGGCTCTCGGCTTGGGCCTTGCCCCGCCCTTCCGCGACAGCCTCGGCGAGGTTGGCGAACAGGACCGTGAACCACAGCCAGACGGCGATCAGGATGGTGAACACGCTCGGCTCGGTGACCGCGAAGACGGTGGTGAGCGCGGAGCCCACCCACACCACGAACATCACCGGGTTGCCGAGCTGGTGCTTCGGGTTCAGCTTCCGCAGGGCTTCCGGCAGCGACGTCCAGAGCTGGCGGGGGCTGAAGACCCCGGCGCCGACGCGTCCGGGTGGTTCGGCGGGGGTCACCTGCGGTCGTTCTTCGGTGACGGTCATGCGAGTGCCTCCGCGATGGGCCCGAGCGCGAGCGCCGGGATGAACGTGAGGGCCGCGACGAGCACCACCGTGCCGGTGAGCAGGGTGGCGAACAGCGGCCCGGTGGTCGGCAGGGTGCCCGCGGTCTCGGGCACCTTGCGCTGGGCGGCCAGCGAACCGGCCAGGCAGAGCACGGCGAGGACCGGCACGAACCGGCCGACCGCCATGGCGACGCCGAACGACGACTGGAACCAGTCGCTCGTCGCGGTCAGGCCGCCGAACGCGCTGCCGTTGTTGTTGCCGGTCGACGCGTAGCCGTAGAGGACCTCGGACAGCCCGTGCGCGCCCGGGTTGCCCAGCGCGCCCGCCGTGCCCGGCAGCAGCAGCGCGATCCCGGAGCCGAGGAGGACGACCGTCGGCATCGCCAGCATCGCGATCGCCGCGCAGGTGACCTCGCGCTTGCCGAGCTTCTTGCCCAGGTACTCCGGCGTGCGCCCGACCATCAGCCCGGCCAGGAACATCGCGATGATCGCCAGCACGAGGATGCCGTAGAGGCCGGTGCCGACGCCGCCGGGCGAGATCTCGCCGTAGAGCATGTTCAGCAGCGGTCCCCCGCCACCGAGGCCGGACAGGCTGTCGTGGGCGCCGTTGACCGCGCCGGTCGACGTGCCGGTGGTGGTGTCGGCGAACAGCGACGTCAGCCCGATGCCGAAGCGCTGCTCCTTGCCTTCCACGCTCGCGCCCGCGGCCCGCGCCGCCGGGTTGTTCGCGTAGGCCTCGGAGAACCAGATGAGCGCCAGCGAGGCCGTCCACAGCAGGCCCATCACGCTCAGCAGGACGTACCCCTGGCGCCGGCTCCCGACGAGCGAGCCGAACGCGCGGGTCAAGCTGACCGGGATGACCAGGATCAGGAACAGCTGGACGAGATTGCTCCAGGCGTTCGGGTTCTCGAACGGGTGCGCGGAGTTGGCGTTGAAGATGCCGCCGCCGTTGGTGCCCAGTTCCTTGATGGCCTCCTGGCTCGCGGCCGGGGCGAGCGCGATGGTGCTTCCGCTGCCGTCGGGGTTCGTCACGGCGACGCCGGCCTTGAGGCTCTGCACCACGCCGAGCGCGACCAGCACGAGCGCGACCAGGAACGCCATCGGCAGCAGCACGCGGACCGTGCCGCGGGTGAGGTCCACCCAGAAGTTGCCGAGCCGGTCGGTCTTCGCGCGGACGAAACCGCGGGTCACCGCGATCGCCACGGCCAGGCCGACGGCCGCCGACAGGAAGTTCTGCACGGTCAGGCCGGCCATCTGCACGAAGTGGCCTATCGTCGTCTCGGGGACGTAGGACTGCCAGTTCGTGTTGGTGACGAACGAGATCGCCGTGTTGAACGCGACGCCGGGGCTCACCGAGCCGCGGCCCAGGCTCCACGGCAGGAGCGGCTGCAGGCGCTGCAACAGGTAGAGCAGGACGACCGAGACGAACGAGAAACCGAGCACGCCCGCGGCGTAGGTCGGCCAGCGCTGTTCGGAGCCGGGGTCGACCCGGAAGAGCCGGTAGAGACCCTTCTCGAGCTTGAGGTGCTTCTCGCTGGAGAAGACGCGCGCCAGGTAGTCGCCGAGCGGTCGGTAGACCGCGGCGAGGGCGGCGAGGAGCAGGCCGAGCTGGATGAGCCCGGCCGCGGTGTCGGTCATTTCAGCCCCTCCGCGGGAAGAAGTACGTCGGGGCGCATCAGAATTTCTCCGGCCTGATCAAGGCGACGAACAGGTAGACGAGCAGGCCGAGCGCCAGCAGGCCGCCGACGACATCGGCCGGGGTTCCGGCGCCGCTCACAGCTTTTCCAAGCCGCGCAGCACCAGCGCCAGCACCACGAAAACGCCGATCAGCAGAACGGTGTAGAGCAAGTCGGCCACAGGCACCTCTCAGGACGGGTCACCGGGTTCGGTGACCGGGGACGACGTCACTGTGCGGTCCGGGGAGGCCGCCACCACGGCAGGCTGATGGCGCCTTGATGCGTTCCTGACGCGCATTTACGCCGCCTTGACGGCCGGTGGCGGCGGTCACGCGAGCGTTTGCCCACTTCTCACCGCAGGTAGTTGGTCAGTGACTCACACCACAAACGGTGACCAAACAGGTGCGGAACGTGCAATTCGGGCAGACAAGATCTTCAGGCCGTGTTACACCTGTGTTACCGATAGTTGTATCGGCTAAGCATTCTTCGGGAGGGGTTTCGTTATGTGCGGTATCGCCGGCTGGGTTTCCTACGACGCCGACCTCACCCGCCGCCAGGACGTCATCGACGCCATGACGGCCACGATGGCCTGCCGCGGACCGGACGACTCGGGGACGTGGGTGCGCCGGCACGTCGCGCTCGGCCACCGGCGGCTGGCCATCATCGACCTGCCCGGCGGCCGTCAGCCGATGACCGTCTCGACGCCGAACGGCGACATCGCGATGGTCTACAGCGGCGAGGCCTACAACTTCACCGAGCTGAAGGACGAGCTGACGAAGCTCGGTCACACCTGGGAAACCGACAGCGACACCGAAGTGGTGCTGCACGGCTACCTGCAGTGGGGCGACGCGGTCGTCGACCACCTCAACGGCATGTACGCCTTCGCGATCTGGGACGAGCGCGACGACCGGCTCGTGATGATCCGCGACCGGATGGGCATCAAGCCGTTCTACTACTACCCGACGCCCGACGGCGTGCTGTTCGGCTCCGAGCCGAAGGCGATCCTGGCGAACCCGCTGGCCGCGAAGGTCGTCGACACGGACGGGCTGCGCGAGCTGATGGCGTTCACCAAGCGGCCCGGCTGGTCGCTGTGGAAGGGCATGGAGGAGGTCCGGCCGGGCACGATCGTCACGGTGTCCCGCGAAGGCGTCCGGACCCGCACGTACTGGAAGCTGGACGCGAAGCAGCACACCGACGACCAGGAGACCACGGTCGCCCGCGTACGCGAGCTGATGACCGACATCGTGAACCGGCAGCTCGTCGCCGACGTCCCCCGCTGCGTGCTGCTGTCGGGCGGCTTGGACTCGAGCGCCGTCACCGGCCTGGCCGCGGCCCGGCTCGCTTCGCAAGGTGAGCAGCTGCGGACGTTCTCGGTCGACTTCCTCGGCCAGGAAGAGAACTTCAAGCCGGACGAGATGCGCGATACCGCGGACTCGCCGTTCGTGCGTGACGTCGCTTCGCTGGTGGGGTCCGCGCACCAGGACGTCGTGCTGAACCCGGCCGAGCTGACCGACCCGGAGGTCCGGCGCGCGGTGCTGCGGGCCCGGGACATCCCCGCGGGGCTCGGTGACATGGACACGTCGCTGTACCTGCTGTTCAAGGCGATCCGCGGCGAGTCGACGGTGGCCTTGTCGGGCGAGTCGGCCGACGAGGTGTTCGGCGGCTACCGCTGGTTCTTCGACGAGGCGTCGGTCAACGCGGACATGTTCCCGTGGATCGCCTTCCGCAGCGCGATGATGACCGACCGCACGTCCATCTACACGCCCGAGCTGATGCGCACGATGGATCTGGAGTCCTACCTGGGCGACCAGTACCGCTCGGCGGTCGACGAGGTCGAGCACCTGGACGGCGAGTCCGCGGTCGAGGCGCGGATGCGGACGATCTGCCACCTGCACCTGACCCGGTTCGTGCGGATGCTGCTGGACCGCAAGGACCGCGCGTCGATGGCGGTGGGCCTGGAGGTCCGGGTGCCGTTCTGCGACCACCGGCTGGTCGAGTACGTCTACAACACGCCGTGGTCGCTGAAGACGTTCGACGGCCGCGAGAAGAGCCTCCTGCGGCACGCGACCAAGCACGTGCTGCCTTCGTCGGTCGCGCAGCGGGTGAAGAGCCCGTACCCGTCGACACAGGACCCGGGCTACGCGGCGGCGTTGCAGCAGCAGGCCAAGGAGGTCCTGGCCGAGCCGGGCCACGCGGTGTTCGGGCTGGTCGACCGGTCGTGGGCGCACCGGGTGTCCGAAGTGGACTCGGCGACCATGGCCCCGGCGGACCGGATCGGCCTGGACCGGCTGCTCGACCTGTACCACTGGATCGAGATGTACTCCCCGGAGCTGCAGCTCGACTGACGGCCGCCGGCGTCCGGTGAAGCTAGCGGCGGACCTCCGCCAGCTTCACCGGACGCCGTTCCCGCCTCGACACCTCGCACGCCTCGGCGATGTAGAACGCCTCAAGCGCATCCGCCGCCCCACAGGGCGAAGGGGCCCGGCCCGCGACGACGTCCAGGAACGCTCGCAGCTCCGTCGTGTACGCCGGGCGGAACCGCTCCATGAAGCCCGGGTACGCCGGCCCGGGCAACGGTGCCACCCCCGGCTCCACCGACCGCAGCGGGGCCCGGTCGTCCAGGCCGACCACCACGCCCGACACCGAACCGAGCACGTCGAGGCGCACGTCGTACCCCGCGCCGTTGTAGCGGGTCAGCGACACCGTCGCCAGCGTGCCGTCGTCCAGGGTCAGCGTCGCCGCCGCCGTGTCGACGTCGCCCGCGTCGCGGAAGAACTGCTCGCCGCGGTTTGCCCCGATCGCGTACACCTCGTCGACCTCGCGGCCGCTCACCCAGCGGATGATGTCGAAGTCGTGCACGCCGCAGTCGCGGAACAAGCCACCCGAGTGGGCCACGTACTCCGCCGGCGGGGGCGCCGGGTCGAACGTCGTCGCGCGCAAGGTGTGCAACCAGCCCAGTTCGCCGGACGCGACCGCCGCCCGGGCCGCGGCGTAGCCCGCGTCGAAGCGGCGCTGGAAGCCGATCTGGACCGGGACGTCCGAGGCGCCGATGCGGTCGATCACCGCCAGGGTGCCCGGGATGTCCGCGGCCACCGGTTTCTCGCAGAACACCGGAAGGCCCGCGTCGACCGCCGCGATGATCAGGCCGGGGTGCGCGTCCGTCGCCGCCGTGACGACCAGCCCGTCGAGACCCGCGGCGAACAGCTCGTCGAGGGACGCCGATTCGACGCCGAGCTTCGCGGCGGCGGAGGCGGCTCGCGCGGTGTCGACGTCGGCCACGACGACCGATTCGACCTCGTCGAAGCCCTTCAGCGTCTCCGCGTGCGCGGTGCCGATCCGGCCGGTGCCCGCCAATCCCAACCTCATCGTGGTGTTCCTCCTGTCGCAGACTGTGCTGATGGTTTCCGATCCGGCCACAGTCACGGCCGAATGACTTCGCAGCAACGGTTACGTGCCGCTCGGGGGGCGGCCTGCTTTTGGCCGGATCAGAAACTCGGCGGTGGTCGCGCGGACCACCAGGGACGGGTGCAGCAGGTGCCGGACCGGCTCCGTGCGCTCCCCGCGGACGCGCTCGATCAGCGCTTCGAAGGCCAGCCGCCCCATTTCGGTGCGTGGCTGGTCCACAGTGGTCAGTGAGAGGTGCCGCAGCGCGGCGAGCGACGTGTTGTCGTAGCCGACGACCGAGACGTCTTCGGGCACGCGCAAACCCGCCTCTTCGAGGGCCGAAATCGCGCCGACGGCGTTGAAGTCGTTGCCCGCCACCAGCCCGGTCGGCAGGTCGAGCCGCGAATACGTCGCCAGCAGTTCGCGCACGGCCTTCTCGCCGCCGGTGTCGGTGTGCTCGCTGCGGACGACGATCGGCTCCAGCCCGTGCCGCCGCATCGCCGACTGGAACCCGCGGCGCCGCTGGGCCGCCCCGGCCGCGCCGCCGCCGTCGAGGTGGGCGATGCGCCGGTGGCCGAGGCCGACCAGGTGGTCGACGGCCAGCGCGGACCCCGCCTCGCCGTCGTCGTTCACCGTGTCCACTGTGGACGACCGAATCGTCCGCGAGACCAGCACGACCGGGCACTGCTTGGCCGCGAGCTGGATCGACGCCGCCGGGACGACCGGCGAAAGCAGGATGATCCCCGCCGGGCGGAAGGAAAGCAGGTTGTGCAGGGCGTTCCACTCGCGCGTGGGACTGCGGCCGCCCGTGTTGAGGATCAGGTCGAAGCCCGCCGCCTGGGCGGCCGCGTCGAGCCCCTCGACGACGTCGGCGAAGAAGGCGTTGCGCAGGTCGTTGACCATCACGCCGAGCACGGTGGACGTCCGGCTGGCCAGCGACCGCGCCATCACGTGCGGCTGGTAGCCGAGTTCTTCGGCCGCGCGCAGCACCGCCGCGCGCCGCGCGTCGGAGACCTTCGGCGAATTGTTCATCACCAGCGAGACCAGTGCGCGGGAAACTCCCGCCCGTGCGGCGACGTCCTCCATGGTCGGTCGCACCACGCGCACCTCCCCTGATCTCGGAAAACTCGGCCTTGACTTGCTGTGACGGACGCTACAAGATTAGAGCGCTCTAATCAATAGAGCGCTCCAACGGACCAACGGAGGCCCCTTGTGACAGCGACGATCCGCGTGGCCGCCGCCCCGATCTCGTGGGGCGTCTGCGAAGTGCCGGGCTGGGGCCGGGTGCTGGACGCGGCGACCGTGCTCGGCGAGATGGCGGCGCTCGGCGTCCAGGCCACCGAGCTGGGGCCGCCCGGGTACCTCCCCCGCGACCCCGCCGCGCTGCGCGAGCTGCTGGCCGGCTACGACCTGACCCTCGTCGGCGGCTTCCTGGCCGTCGTCCTCCACGAAAACCAGCAGCAAGCACTGCGCGAAGCCGGAGAATCGGCCGCGCTCTTCGCCGCCTGCGGGGGTGATGTCCTCGTCCTCGCCGCCGCGACCGGCCTCGAGGGCTACGACGACCGTCCGCGGCTCAGCGACGCCGAATGGGCGACGCTGATCGACACCGCCGGCAAGATCCGCCATGTCGCCGCCGCCCACGGCCTGCGCACGGTGCTGCACCCGCACGTCGGGACGCACGTGGAGCAGCAGGCCGAGGTCGAGCGCTTCCTCGCCGATTCCGATCTCGGGTTGTGCCTCGACACCGGGCACCTGATGATCGGCGGGACGGATCCGGTGGAGCTGGCGAAGCGGTATCCCGAACGGGTGGGGCACGTGCATCTCAAGGACGTCCGGGAAGATCTGGCGGGCGAGGTCCGCGCGGGCCGGCTCGCCTACACCGACGCGGTCGGGCGGGGCATGTACACCCCGCTCGGCGAGGGCGACGTGGACGTGGCGGCGATGGTGCGCTCCGTCCAGGCCGCCGGCTACGACGGCTGGTACGTCCTCGAACAGGACACCGCCCTCGGCGACGGCAGCCCCGACGACGTACCCCGGCGGGACACCGAGCGCAGCCTGGCCCACCTCGCGAAGATCACCGACTCCCTCTGAAACCTGGTCCCGAAGGAGTGACTGTGTTTACTTTCAAGAAGCTGGCCGGTGTGGCGGCGATCGCCGCCGCCGGGCTGATCCTCTCCGCCTGCAGCGGCCCGAGCGCCGACAACTCGAAGAGCAGCTCCGGCAGCAGCCCCTCGGCGGCGGCCCCCAGCACGGGCGGCCCGCTGAAGGTCGCCGTCGTCACCCACGGCAGCGCCGGCGACGCTTTCTGGAACGTGGTGAAGAACGGCGCCGAGCAGGCGAGCAAGGATCTGAACGTCGGCGTCGACTACTTCTCCGACGGCGACCCGGGCAACCAGGCCCGGCTGATCGACAACGCGGTCGCGCAGAAGGTCGGCGGCCTGGTCGTCTCGATGGCCAACCCGCAGGCGCTGCAGACGTCGATCCAGAACGCGGTGAAGGCCGGCATCCCGGTCGTCACCATCAACTCCGGCGAGGACTTCAGCGCCCAGTTCGGCGCGATCGCCCACGTCGGGCAGAGCGAAGGCCTCGCGGGCCAGGGCGCCGGCCAGCGGCTCAAGGCGGCCGGCAAGACGAAGCTGCTGTGCGTCATCCACGAGGCCGGCAACATCGGCCAGAACCAGCGCTGCGACGGCGCGAAGCAGACCTTCGGCAACGTCACGACGCTGCAGGTCGACATCTCCAACCCGACCGACGCGCAGGCCCGGATCCGCGGCGCGTTGCAGTCCGACCCGTCGATCGACGCCGTGCTGGCGCTGAACTCGCAGGTCGCGGCCCGCGCCGTCGCCGCGGCGAAGGAAGCGAGCTCCAAGGCCCAGGTGGCCACGTTCGACCTGAACGCCGACGTCGTCGCCGCGATCAAGGACGGCAGCATCCTCTTCGCCGTCGACCAGCAGCAGTACGAGCAGGGCTACCTGCCGATCGTGTTCCTGAAGCTGTACAAGGAGAACGGCAACACCATCGGCGGCGGCAAGCCGGTGCAGACCGGCCCGGGCTTCGTCGACAAGACCAACATCGACACCATCGCCCCGTACGCGCAGCGCGGCACGCGATGACCGCAGCCATCCAAGCGCAGCCCGACGAGCGCGTCGCGAAGAAGAGCCTGACCGACCGCCTGGTGGTGCGCCCCGAAATCGGCGCGCTCCTCGGCGCGGTGCTGGTGTTCGTCTTCTTCTCCGTCGTCACCGGCCAGTTCCTCAGCCCGCTGGGCGTGGCGACCTGGCTCGACGACTCCTCGACGCTGGGCATCATGGCCGTCGTGGTCGCGCTGCTCATGGTCGGCGGCGAGTTCGACCTGTCCGCGGGCGTGATGACGGCGTCGACGTCGCTGGTCACCGCGATCCTGGCGACGCAGGCGGGCTGGAACGTCTGGCTCGCGCTGCTGGCGTCGCTGGCGTTCGCGCTCGGCGTCGGCGCGTTCAACGGCTGGCTGGTGATGAAGACCGGGCTGCCCAGCTTCATCGTCACGCTGGGGTCGTTCCTGGCCCTGCAGGGGCTCAACCTCGGCGTGACGCGGCTGGTCACCAACACCGTCCAGGTGTCGGGCATGCGCTCGACCAGCGGCTACGAGTCGGCCGGCGGGCTGTTCGCGTCCACGTTCGACGTCGGCGGCACGGAGTTCCAGTCGTCGATCATCTGGTGGATCGTCGTCACGGCGATCGCCGCGTGGCTGCTGGTGCGGACCCGGTTCGGCAACTGGATCTTCGCGGTCGGCGGGTCGCAGGTGTCGGCCCGCTCGGTCGGCGTGCCGGTGGTGCGCACGAAGATCCTGCTGTTCATGGGCACCGCGCTCGGCGCGTGGCTGGTCGGCTCGATCAACATCCTGCGCTTCGCCAGCGTGCAGGCCAACCAGGGCATCGGGCTGGAGTTCCAGTACATCATCGCCGCGGTGATCGGCGGCTGCCTGCTCACCGGCGGGTTCGGCTCGGCGGTGGGCGCGGCGATCGGCGCGCTGATCTTCGGCATGGCCCGCCAGGGCATCGTGTTCGCGCAGTGGAACAGCGACTGGTTCATGCTGTTCCTCGGCGTCATGCTGCTGGCCGCGGTCCTGGTCAACAACGCCTTCCGGCGCCGCGCGGAGAGGGTACGCCGATGAGCTTGCTCGAAGTCAGGGACATCGGGAAGACCTACGGCAGCGTCATCGCGCTGCGTGAGGTGTCCACTGTGGTCAATGCGGGCGAAGTCACCTGCGTGCTCGGCGACAACGGCGCCGGGAAGTCGACGCTGATCAAGATCCTGGCCGGGGTGCACCAGCACGACCGGGGCGAGTTCCTCGTCGAAGGCGAGCCGGTGCGGTTCACCTCGCCGCGCGAGGCCCTCGATCGCGGCATCGCGACCGTGTACCAGGATCTCGCCGTCGTGCCGCTGATGAGCGTCTGGCGCAACTTCTTCCTCGGCTCCGAGCCGACGACCGGGTTCGGCCCGTTCAAGATGCTCGACCGCAAGAAGGGCCGGGAGACGACGAAGAAGGCGTTGTCCGACATGGGCATCGACCTGCGGGACGTCGAGCAGCCGGTCGGGACGCTCTCAGGTGGTGAACGCCAGTGCGTCGCCATCGCGCGTGCGGTGTACTTCGGCGCGAAGGTGCTGATCCTGGACGAGCCGACGGCCGCGTTGGGTGTCAAGCAGGCCGGGGTCGTGCTGAAGTACGTCGCCCAAGCGCGGGATCGCGGGCTCGGCGTCGTGCTGATCACGCACAACCCGCACCACGCCTACCCCGTCGCCGATCGGTTCCTGCTGCTCAAGCGGGGCGCGCCGCTCGGGTCGTACGAGAAGAAGGACATCGACATCAACGAGCTGACCCGGCAGATGGCGGGCGGCGCGGAACTCGAAGCCCTCGAACACGAGCTGCGGCAGGTGGAGAAGGCGTGACGCTCGAAGCGCTCACGATCGGCCGGGTCGGGGTCGACCTGTACCCGGAACAGAGCGGCGTGCCGCTGGCCGGGGTCAGCACGTTCGCCAAGTCGCTCGGCGGGACCGCGACCAACGTCGCGGTCGCCGCCGCGCGGCTCGGCCGGCGCACGGCCGTGCTCACCAAGGTCGGCCCGGACGGCTTCGGCGACTACGTGCGCCAAGCCCTCGACGGCTTCGGCGTCTCCCCGGACTTCGTGGGCACTTCGCCGGACCTGCAGACACCGGTGGTGTTCTGCGAGCTCAACCCACCCGCGGACCCGCCACTGTTGTTCTACCGCTCCCCCATCGCGCCCGACCTCACGCTCACCGACGACGACGTGCCCTGGGACGTCGTCGCGTCGGTGCCGCTGCTGTGGGTGACCGGCACCGGCGTCTCCGCGGAGCCGGCGCGGGCGACCCAGCGGAAGATCCTCGAAGCCCGGGGCCGCCGGGAGCACACCGTCCTGGACCTGGACTACCGGCCGATGTTCTGGCCGGACGTCGACAGCGCACGGACCGAGATCGGCGGGATGCTCGACCACGTCACGGTCGCGGTCGGGAACCGCGCCGAGGTGGAGGTCGCCGTCGGTGCCGCGGACCCGGACACCGCCGCGGACCGGATGCTGGACCGGGGACTGCACCTGGCGGTGATCAAGAAGGGTGCCGAAGGGGTGCTCGTGGCGACGCCGGAGGGCCGCTGGACGGTGTCGCCGCAGCGCATCGAGGTCGTCTGCGGGCTCGGCGCGGGCGACGGCTTCGGCGGGGCACTGATCCACGGCCTGCTGTCCGGCTGGGATCCGGTGCGGATCGCGGAGTACGCGAACGCGGCGGGCGCGCTCGTCGCGTCGCGGCTGGCCTGCGCCGACGCCATGCCGACCGCCGGGGAGATCGAGGAGCTGCTGTGACCGCGGTGCTGAGCGACGAGCGCTGGAAGGACCTGCTGCACACCCGCGCGACGAACCCGGGAGCGATCCGGCAGGCGTACGCGACCCGCAAACGACGTCCGCAGCTGCTGTCCGACCAGGGCACGCTGTTCCTGGTCGCCGCCGACCACCCGGCCCGCGGTGCGCTGGGGGTCGGCGAGGACCCCCTCGCCATGGCCGACCGGCGGACGCTGCTGGACCGGCTGCTCGTCGCGCTGGCGAACCCGGCCGTCGACGGCATCCTCGGCACTCCGGACATCATCGAGGAGCTGCTGCTGCTCGGCGCGCTGCACGAAAAGGTCGTCTTCGGGTCGATGAACCGCGGCGGCCTGGCCGGCGCGGACTGGGAGATCGACGACCGGTTCACCGGCTACGACGCCCGGACGCTGGTCGACTGCGGCCTCGACGGCGGCAAGATGCTGCTCCGGCTCGTCGCCTCCGACCCCGGCACGGTCCCGACGCTGCAGGCCTGCGCCGACGCCGTCACCGAGCTGGCCGCGTACGGCCTGGTCGCGATGATCGAGCCCCTCCCCTACGCCCGTTCCGAAGGCGAGCTCGTGCTGCAGACGGACCCGCTGTCGCTGGCGCGGGCCGTCACCGTCGCGTCCGGCCTCGGGACGACGTCGGCGCACACCTGGCTGAAGCTGCCGTCCACCGACTCGGCCGCCGTCCTGGGCGCCACGACGCTGCCGGTGGTGGTGCTCGGCGGCATGCCCTCGGGCGACCCGGCCGCCGACCTGGCCTCGTGGGGCCGGACGCTGCGCCACGACGTCGTGCGCGGCCTGGTCGTCGGCCGCACCCTGCTCTACCCGCCCGGCGGTGACGTCGAGGCCGCTGTGGAAGCCGCCGCAAAGGTACTGGAGGCCGCGAAGTGAGCAAGCTGCACCGTCCACTCGGGACACTGTCCGACGACGCCGACCCAGTCCGGCTGACCCCGGACACCGCGGGGTGGCGGTACTCCGGGCTGCGGGTGCTCTCGCTGGCCCCCGGCGAAGTGCGGATCCTGCACACCGGCGAGTTCGAGGCCTTCGTGCTGCCCCTTTCCGGTTCCGCGACCGTCCGGGTGGACGGGCAGGTCTTCGAGCTCCGCGGCCGCGACTCGGTCTTCACGCGCGTGACGGACTTCGCGTACGTGCCGCGGGAGGCCGAAGTCGAGTTGTCGACAACGGACGGTCTCGAGGTCGCGCTGCCGATGGCGCGCTGCACCCGCCGTCTCGACGCGAAGTACGGCCCGGCCGAAGACGTGCCGGTGGAGGTCCGCGGCGCCGGGCAGGCCACGCGGCAGGTGACCAACTTCGGCGTGCCCGGGGTGTGGGACCACGCCGACAAGCTCAACGCGTGCGAGCTGATCACGCCGGGTGGCAACTGGTCGTCGTACCCGCCGCACAAGCACGACGAAGCGACCGAGTGCGAGGTCGTCAACGAGGAGATCTACTACTTCCGCATCGCCGGCCGCGACGGCGTCACGCCGTCCCGCGAAGGCTTCGGCCTGCACCGGACGTACACCGCCGACGGCGAGCTGGACGAGGACGTCGCCGTGCGCGACCACGACGTCTTCCTCATCCCGCGCGGCTACCACGGGCCGTGCGTGGCCGCGCCGGGCTACCCGATGTACTACCTGAACGTCCTGGCCGGACCGGCCGAAGAGCGGTCCATGGCGTTCTGCGACGACCCCGCGCACAGCTGGGTCCGCGACACGTGGGCGGCGCAGGACCTCGACCCGCGGTGCCCCGTCACGAGTCACGAAGGGCTTGTTCAGTGAACAACTTCAGGGGTCCGGGGGCAGAGCCCCCGGCCGGGGTGCGGGGGCCGGGCCCCCGCAAAACACAGCAGCTGACGACGGCTCAAGCGCTGGTCCGCTGGCTCCTCGCCCAGCATTCGGAAACCCTCGACGGCGCGGAAGTCCCGCTGTTCCCCGGCGTGTTCGCGATCTTCGGGCACGGCAACGTCCTCGGCCTCGGCACCGCGCTGGAGGAGCACCGCGGAGACATCCCGGTCTGGCGCGGGCACACCGAACAGGGCATGGCGCTCGCGGCGGTCGGGTACGCGAAGGCCACGCACCGGCGGCAGGTCGGCGTCGTGACGTCGTCGATCGGGCCGGGCGCGCTGAACATGGTGACCGCGGCGGGCGTCGCCCACGCGAACCGGCTGCCGGTGCTGCTGCTGCCGGGCGACACGTTCACCAACCGGGCGCCGGACCCGGTGCTGCAGCAGATCGAGCCGTTCGGCGACGCGACCGCCACGGTGAACGACGCCTTCCGCGCGGTCTCGCGCTACTTCGACCGGATCAGCAGGCCCGAGCAGCTGATCTCGACGTTGCCGCAGGTCGCGCGGGTGCTCACGGACCCGGCCGACGCCGGGCCGGTGACCCTCGCGCTGCCGCAGGACGTCCAGGCCGAAACGTACGACTTCCCCGACGCGCTGTTCGAGCCGGTGACGCACCGGCCGCCGCGCCCGCGCCCGGACCGCCGTTCGGTCACCGAGGCGGCCGGGGTCCTGCGTGCCGCCCGCCGCCCGCTGCTGGTGCTCGGCGGGGGCGTCCGGTACTCCGGCGCGGGGCAGCGCGCGCTCGACTTCGCCGAGCGGCACGGGATCCCGCTCGTGGAGACCACGGCGGGCCGGACGCTGGTGCCGCACGGGCATCCGCTGCACGCGGGTCCGCTGGGCATCACCGGCTCGACGTCGGCGAACGTCGTCGCGGCTTCGGCCGACGTCGTGCTCGCGGTGGGGACGCGGCTGCAGGACTTCACGACGGCGTCCTGGACGGTCTTCTCCCCCGACGTCCGGCTGGTGTCGCTCAACGCGGCCCGGTTCGACGCGGTGAAGCGCGGCGCGCTGTCGGTCGTCGGGGACGCCGACGCGGGCCTGACGGACCTCGCCGCCCAGCTGGAGAGCTGGCGGGTGGACCCATCGTGGACGTCACGGGCCGCGGCCGAACGGGCTTCCTGGGACGCGCACATCGACTCGCTGCGCTCTCCTTCGGGTGAGCTGCCGTCGTACGCGCAGGTCGTCGGGGTGGTCAACGACCTTTCGGCGGCCGACGACTACGTCATGACGGCGTCGGGCGGGCTGCCCGGCGAGCTCATCGGCGGCTGGCGCGGGTCCGGCTCGGTCTCGATGGACGTCGAATACGGGTTCTCCTGCATGGGCTACGAGCTGTCGGGCGCGTGGGGTGCGGCGATCGCCCACCCGGGCCTGGTGACGACCCTGCTGGGTGACGGCTCGTACCTGATGCTGAACTCGGAGCTGTTCTCGGCCGCGTTCGCCGGCCACCCGTTCGTCGCCGTGGTCTGCGACAACGACGGGTACGCGGTGATCGCGCGGCTGCAGGAAGGTCAGGGCGGAAAGCCGTTCAACAACTTCTACGCCGACTGCACGACTTCGCACGTTTCGCCGCCGCGAGTCGACTTCGCTCGCCATGCCGAGTCACTGGGGTGCGTGGTGTTCACGGCGTCCGATGTGGACTCCCTTCGGGCAGCGTACGCCCAGGCGCGCGAAGCGGCCTTGTCGGAGCAGCGTCCGGCGGTGGTCGTGGTGAAGACGCAGCCGTCGAGCTGGACCGAAGCCGGGGCTTGGTGGGAGGTCGGCGTGCCCGAGCACTTGGCCGGGCGGGACGAGTACGAGCGTGGGAAGGGCGGGCAGGTGCGCTACCTCGGGTCCTGAGTGACGGCCGGCGACGCGGCGCCGTCTATCAGGCGCCGCGGCGCTCCGGAGCCGTTCGACGGAACCGCCCAGACTGCGTTCTCGCGCCCGTAGAGGATCGTGCGGTCGTCCTGCCAGAGCGCCTGGTCGTCGACGCTGCGGGTCTCGGCGAGCTCGGTCTCCCGCATGCTCGCGAGGTCGAGGACGAACAGCCGCCAGCCGCCGTCGCCGACCTTCTTCTTGAACGCGATCCGCTTGCCGTCCGGGGACAGTGAAGGGCATTCGACGTTCTCGCGCAGGGTTTTCCCGCGGTAACGCCGGTAGTCGGCTTCGACGAGGTACGTCTTGCCCTTGCTGCCGAGGGTGGCGTAGAAGCGGTTTCCGTCGGCGGCGAAGGTGATGCCCCAATAGTTGACGTCGGCCGCGAAGTAACGGTTGTCGCCGACGAACACCGGCAGCTCCTCGATCGTTTTGACCAGCCGTCCGGTGTCGACCTCGTAGAGCCCGGCGCGGGTCGAGAAGCCGGTCTGCGCGTAGGAATCGCCGGTGACGAACAGCGTCCAGTCGACGCGCTTGCCGTCCGGTGAGACGCGCGCGCGGCTCGGCGTGCCGGGGACGGTTTCGGTGTGGCGGACGGCGAGGTGGTCGTCGAGGACGAGGACGTCGGTGATCGCCGGGAGCGTCCCGGGCCGGGCCGCCAGGCACACCGCCGTCTGCTTCGCCACCGCGAACCGGTCGCACTTCAGGCCGCTGAGCTGCGGTTTCGCCGTTGTTTCGTCGAGCGGGACGGCGCCGACGCGACCGGTGGCGGTGTCGCGGAACAGCAGTTGCCCGGACGCCAGGGTCACCGCGGCGGCGGGTTCGGCGGCCGCGGTGCCGTGCCGCGCGCTGAGGGTGTACGTGACGGCCGCGGCGAGCAGGAGGGCCGTGCCGGTGAGGGCGAGGACGAGTTTCTTCACGGGCGCACCGGTTTCGCGAAGGCGGCGGCGAGGGCGACGGCGGCCAGGCAGACCGCGGCGACGAGCACCGCGGGCCGCAGGTCCCACAGGGTCCACGCCAGTCCGAAGAGGACGGAGGAGCACATCCGGGCCACGGCCTGGCCCGTCTGCACCACGGCCAGCCCGGTGGCGCGCAGGTCGGCCGGGATGAGCGGGCCGGCGGCGGCCATCAGGACGCCGTCGGTGGCCGCGTAGAACACCCCGTGCAGGCCGAGCGCGACGACGGCGAGCCAGAGCCCCGCCTGCGGGCCGCAGAGCAGCACCAGGGCCAGGCACAGTGCCGCGTGCCCGCCGAGGAAGACCGGCCAGCGGCCGGCGCGGTCGGCGAGCTTGCCGAGCGGCACGGCCAGCAGCAGGTAGACCCCGGCGGTGCCCAGTGGCAGCAGCGGGAAGTACGTCGCCGCGATCTCCCAGCGCCGCTGCAGGACGAGGTAGACGAACGAGTCGCCGACCGTCACCAGGCCCAGCAGCGCTGCCCAGAGCGTCACCCGCCGGAAGTCCTGCTGCCGGAGGAGACCGAGCGCGGCTCGGGCGGACACCGCCGCGCGATCGACGCTGCCGGGCCGCTCGCGCACGAACAGGGCCAGCAGCAGCACGGCGATGGCCGCGATGCAGAAGCTGGTGACGAACACGCTCGAGTAGCTGCCGAGGCTCACGGCGAGCACCGCCATCGCCACCAGCGGGCCGAGGAACGCGCCGACGGTGTCCATCGCCCGGTGCACCCCGAACGACCGGCCGAGGCTCGCCGGCTCGCTGCTGAGCGAGATCAGCGCGTCGCGGGGGCCGGTGCGCAGCCCTTTGCCGGTGCGGTCGGCGGCGAGGACCAGGCCGATGGCCGCGACCGATGAACCGGCCGCGACCAGGCCGAGCTTGCCCACCGCGGACAAGCCGTACCCGAACCCGGCGACGGCTTTGAGCCGCCGCCACCGGTCGGCGAGGTGCCCGCCGAGCACCCGCACGAGCGCGGTGGCGCCCGCGTAGAGCCCGTCGAGCAGCCCGAACTGCAGGGGGTTCAGGCCGAGGCCGAGCACCAGGTAGAGCGGGAGGACGGCGGTGACCATCTCCGACGAGACGTCGGTGACCAGGCTGACCATCCCCAGCGCCACCACGTTGGCGGACACCCGCTTGAGCGCCGGTTTGCGGTCGGTTCCGGAGGCCAGGTCCGAGGTACGGCTTGCCGCGATGTACATGCCCGCGCCTACCGGTGGCAGGTGTAGGCCGGGCTGCTGTCGAGGACCTTGCCGTCGACGCCGATGAGCTGCGTCTGGAACGAGGTGTCCGTCATCGACAGCTTCAGGACGCCGAAGGTCTTCAGCAGCTTGGCGGTCGTCGGGTGCGCCGGGCTCAGGTCGTAGAGGTCGGCGCCCCCGCTGCCGCCGACGATCTCGACCGGGCCGTTCGCGTCGGCCTTGCCGTCGGCGTTCTGCGGCACGAACCGCTCGTAGTCGTGGTCGTGCCCGTTGAGGACGAGGTCGACCTTGTCGGCCACCATCAAGTTCCACAGCTCGATGCTGTCCTTGTTGTCACCGTGGTCACCGGAGCTCCACCGCGGGTGGTGGTAGTACGCGGCGACGCAGCCCTTCGTGTTGTTGGCAAGATCCTGCTTGAGCCAGGTGATCTGGGGCGGCTCGGCGAATTCGTCATGGGTGACGAAGTCGTTGGAGTCGAGGGCGATGAAGTGCCAGTTGCCCATTTCCCAGCTGTAGTAGCGCTGGCCCTGCGGCTTGGCGATGGCGCCGAAGTACTGGTCGTAGCCGGTGAACTGCGAGTAGGACTCGTGGTTGCCCGGGCTCGGGTGGGTGATGTTCTTGAACTTGCCCCAGGTCTTGTCGTAGTAGTTCTTGAAGTCCGACAGGGTGGGCTCGTCGTACTGGTTGTCGCCCATGGTGATCACGGCCGCGGGGTTGAGGTTCTCGACGAGCTTCGCGGTCTTGGGGTGGACGCAGCTTGAGCTGCTCGCGGTGCACTTTTCGGCGATGTCACCGGCCGCGGCGAGGACGAATCCCGCGCTCCCGGCCGCGGTCGTGACCGTGATCGGCGTACTTGCGGGTGAGGTGTTCCCCGCGGTGTCGCGCGCGCGGACCGCGTAGGTGTAGCTCGTGTTCGGGGTGAGCCCGGTGTCGGTGTAGGACGTCGTCGCGCTGGTGGCGACGGCCGTGCCGTTGCGGAGGACGTCGTAGCCGGTGACGCCGACGTTGTCGGTGGCGGCACCCCAGCTCAGGGGGACGCTCGTGGCGGTCGCCGTGCCGGCGGTGAGGCCGGCCGGGGTGGTCGGGGCCTGCGTGTCGCCGGAAGAGTCGTTGGTGCCGAAGACCTGCATCTCCCAGAAGGAGTAGCCGTAGCTCGTGGCGCGGGTGAGGCCGACGAAGCGCACGAAGCGGCCGCGGGCGGTCAGGCCGCCGAGGTCGTCGATCTTGCCGTCCCCGGTGTCGACGGTGGCGGCCGTGGTGAACGACGTGCCGTCGTCGGAGACCTCGATGCGGTACTTCTTGGCGTAGGCGGCTTCCCAGTTCAGGACGACGCGGTGGATGCTCGCGGACTGGCCGAGGTCGATCCGCAGCCACTGCGGGTCGGCGCCTTCGGCGCTGGCCCAGCGGGTGGTGGTGCTGCCGTCGACGGCTTTGGCACCGGTGTACGACGAGCTTTCGGTCGTCGAGGTGGCCACGGGCTTTCCCTGCGACAGCAGGACATCGGCGGCCTGGGTGGTGGCGGCCGCGGCGATCGCGGACGGCAACAGCACCACGGCGGCGAGCACCGGGGTGAGTCGGGCTAAGGGACGTAGTCGGGTGGACGGCACGTCGCGCTCCTTACGGGCCTGGCGGTGGCTGGCGGGCTGCGGCGTCGGGTTAACGGAGGTCAAACAGTTAGGAAAGTTTCCTAACTAATCGGACCTTAACGAGGAGGTGATCCGGCTGACAAGACTTGTCTTGTCCTTGAATCGGTCAAGAGGGTGAGTTTTTCACGATCTTCGCTGATCAGCGCGCGTGCCGGTCAGCGGGCTACTGCCCCGCGCCCCGGGACCCCGCCGCTTTCGTCGCGCGGCTCAGCTCGACCGGGGCGGTGACTGCAGGCCTTCGAAGACGGCGGCGATCAACCGGCGTCCCTGAGCCGCGCCGTCTTCGTTGTTCGCGACCCGCCACAGGAAACTCATGAGCATGATGATGTCGGCGGGGTCGTGCCCGGGCGCGATGGTGCCCTCGGCCACGCAGGCGTCGACGAGCTTCTTGACCGCCGCGGTGGTCGGCGCCCACGAAGCGCTGATCAGCTCCTGGGCGGCCGCGCCGTGCAGCGCGTCCCCGAGGCCGTGCTTGATGCGGATGTAGGCCGAGAGCGTCTCGAACCACTCGATGAAGGCGGCCTTCGCGGACGAATGCCGGGCCAGCACCTCGTCGGCGGTGGTCGTCAGGCGTTCGATGTCGTGCTGATACGCCCCGAGGATGAGGTCTTCGCGGGTCGGGAAGTGGCGGTAGAGGGTGCCGGCGCCGACCCCGGCGCGCTTCGCGACCTCGCTCAGCGGGACCTGCGGGTTCTGCGCGAACAGCTCGTGCGCAGCCTCGATGATCGCAACCCGGTTGCGCGCGGCGGCCTTGCGCTGGGTGCCGTACGTGCCCTCGGTCATGCCCCGATCATGCCTCATCTTTGACATGCGGAGAATCCTCCGCTAGTTTTGTCGTCAGATCCGGAGAATCCTCCGTAAGTTACCCGTCAGGAGAATCCCATGCGTTACGTGAAGCTCGGCGCCACCGGCTTGGACGTCTCGCCCGTCGCGATCGGCGCGATGAGCTACGGCGAGCCCGACCGCGGCCACCCCGTCTGGTCCCTCGGCGAGGAACAGGCCCGGCCGCTGATCAAGCACGCGCTCGAGGCGGGCATCAACTTCTTCGACACCGCGAACATGTACTCGAACGGGTCCAGCGAGGAGATCCTCGGCCGCGCGCTCAAGGACTTCGCCGACCGCGACGACGTGGTGATCGCCACCAAGCTGCGCCACCCGATGCGCCCCGGCCCGAACGGGAAAGGGTTGTCCCGCAAGGCGATCATGGCCGAGATCGACCACAGCCTCCGGCGACTCGGCACCGACTACGTCGACCTCTACCAGATCCACCGCAACGACCACGCGACACCGCTGGAGGAGACTCTCGAAGCACTCAGCCACCTGGTGACGGCCGGCAAGGTGCGCTACCTGGGTGCGTCGTCGATGTTCGCCTGGGAGTTCGCCAAGGCCCTGCACCTGCAGAAGCAACACGGCTGGGCGCGGTTCGTGTCCATGCAGGACCACTACAACCTGCTGGCCCGCGAGGAAGAACGCGAGATGATCCCGCTGTGCCTGGACGAGGGCGTCGGCACGATCGTCTGGAGCCCCCTGGCCCGCGGCCGGCTGGCCCGCGCCTGGGACGACGCGAAGTCGACGGCGCGTTCCGGCACCGACGGTGCTTACGCGGACCTGCTGTATTCGCCGACGGAAGAGGCGTCGAACCGCGCGATCGTCGAGGCGGTCGGAAAGGTGGCGGCGGCCCACGGCGTGAGCCGCGCGGCCATCGCCCTGGCCTGGCTGCACCGGCAGCCGGTCGTCACGGCTCCGCTGGTCGGCGCCGGTTCCGTCCAGCAGATCGACGACGCGATTGCGTCTCTGGACGTCGAATTGACCGACGAGGACGTGCGCGCTCTTACGGCGCCGTACACGCCCAGGTACGACTGGCAGGGTGTCTCGAACGAGGCGACCATGGCGGCGATCCGGGCTCGCGTTCCAGGCATGGCCTTGGCGTGACACCGGCGTCCTTTTCGTTGTCCCGCAACGGAAAGGTTCCCTTCCGGAAGATCACCCGATTCAGCGATGGCATTCGAACGGATGTTCGGTAGCTTGGGTTCATGGCTCCTGCAACTCGAACCTTCGCCTCCCGGCGAAGACCCTCACCGCTCCGAAGTCAGCAGTTTCCGGATCTCCGTCACGGCGGCGCGGCCGGCCCGGTTGGCCCCGATCGTGCTCGCCGAGGGCCCGTACCCCACCAGGTGCAGGCGGGGCTCCGGCACCACCCGGGTGCCGTCCATCCGGATGCCGCCACCGGGTTCGCGGACGTGCAGCGGCGCGAGGTGGTCGATCGCCGCGCGGAAGCCGGTGGCCCAGAGGATCACGTCGGCGTCGAAGTGCGAGCCGTCCGCCCAGGCGACCCCGCCGGGCGTGATGCGCTCGAACATCGGCCGCCGGTCGAGGATCCCGGCGGCGCGGGCGGCCCGCACCTCCGGCGTCACGGCGAGGTCGGTGACGCTGACGACGCTTTCCGGCGGCAGGCCCGCGCGCACCCGCTCGTCGACCCTGGCGACGGCGTTGCGTCCCCAGTTCTCGCCGAAGGGCTCGTCCCGCCACACGGGCGGCCGGCGGGTGACCCACGCCGTGGCGCGGGCGAGCGGCGCGAACTCCATGAGCAGCTGGACGGCGGACGACCCACCCCCGACCACGACCACCCGCCGGTCGCGGAAGTCTTCGGGTCCGGTGTAGTCGGCGGTGTGCAGCTGCCGCCCGGCGAAGGTTTCCTGGCCGGGATAGTGCGGCCAGAAGGGACGGTCCCAGGTCCCGGTGGCACTGATGACGGCTCGCGCGGTCCAGGACTCGGCGGGGCTCGAGACGACCAGCCGCTCCCCGGCCCGCGTCACGAACTGAACGTCGACGGGCCGGAGCACGGGGAGATCGTAAACGCTTTCGAAGCGCGCAAAGTATTCGGAGACGACCTCGGAGGCGGGCCGCGTCACGTCCGGAGTGCCGAAGGCCATGCCGGGAAGGTCGTGGATGCCGTGCACCTTCCCGAGAACGAGCGACGGCCACCGGTACTGCCAGGCACCCCCGGCCCGCTTCCCGTGGTCGAGCACGACAAACCCGGTCCGGTTGGCGAACCCGGCCCGCCGCAGGTGGTAGGCAGCGGACAACCCGGCTTGCCCGGCCCCGACGACCACAACGTCCGTCTCGTGATCCGCGCCGCTCATAGGGGGTGCAACACTTCGCGCGAAGAGGTATTTCGCGTGCTGAATCACAGCGGCGCCCCGGCTGGGGCAGTTACTCGCCGCTCCCGTCACGAGCCGCTCTTCGGCTGGTCCCCGCCCCCAGCCAGACTTCTGCCAAGCTCCCACCCCGAGCCACTCTCCGACCGAGCCCCCACCCCGCGCCACTCTCCGGCCAAGCCGCCACCCGGCCGCTGTCCGGCCGCCCCCTACCCGCGCCACACTTCAGCCGACCCCAACCGGCCTACCCTCCGGCAAGCCCGCACCCCAGCCAGCCTCCGGCCGAGCCGCACTTACCTCGAGTGGCGCCCGCCTTCCGCCCCGCAAGGCACGGCGCCCGCCGACCCCACCGGCGGAAGCCGACCTCCGGCGCTTCCCGCGCCAGAACGCCTCAGACCGCGACCCGGTTCCGGCCGGCCTCCTTGGCCCGATACAGCGCCGCGTCGGCAGCGCGGAGCACGTCATCGAGGCTGGGCCCGGCGTCCGGGTGCCGCGCGACCCCGATCGATACCGAAAGGCCACTCACCCGGACCGTCCCCGTACCCGTCGAGATCACCACGTTCAGCTCGCCCACCGCCACCCGCACCCGCTCGGCGATCGCCAGCACGTCCGCGCGGCCGATGCCCGGCAGCAGCACCACGAACTCCTCACCGCCGAACCGGCCCACCGTGTCGCCCTGGCGCACCGATCCGGAGATCGCCACCGCGACCGCCGCCAGCACGTCGTCGCCGGTCAGGTGACCGTAGGTGTCGTTGATGCGCTTGAAGTGGTCCAGGTCGATCATCAGCACCGCGAAGCCGCCCGTGGCGCCGCGGCGCTGCACACGGGCGTGCTCGCGCGTCGCTGATTCGTGCCAGCCCGCGGTGTTGAGCAGCCCGGTCTTCTCGTCCGTGACGGCCGCGACCTGCAGCTGCTGCTTCAACAGCAGATACCGGTGCAGCAGCAGCAACGGCGCCACGACGAACACCACCAGCACCGGCTGCTCAACCAACGCGAGTGCGGCGAGCCCGCCCAGGCAGAGGGTCGCCAGCTCGAAGGCGTTGTCCTCCCACGTGCCGATCAGGTCGGCCACCGAGCGCTGGCTGGTGTACAGGTAGATGCCGGCCGCCACCAGGCCGACGTTCACCAGCTCGAACACCGCGGCCGCCAGGCAGAGCGCGAACAACCCGCGCGGCGTCTGCAGCGGCGTCGCGTGCAAACCGGACACCGCAAGAACGGAGGAAGCAGCGAAACAGGAGAGCATCGCCCACGCCGTGCTCGCCACGAAGCGGTGGGCAGGCCGCGTACGGACCTGTCGCCACACTCGCACCCACAGGTGTGTGTAGAGCACGACGGCGAGCAGCGCCACCCACGCCGGCGGGAGCAGGACGACACCGGCGAGGTACCAGACGGAGGTGACGTTGATGTGCATCTGCCCGCTCATCCACCGCCGCACCCGCTCGATGCGGCGCGACATCTCGGCCTGAGCCACGCCGAGGGCGACGAGCACGGCAAACCACCCCGGACGCACGGGGCCGCCGAATCCGCTGGCCAGCGCCGCCCCGGTCGCGGCGACGGCGAGCAGTTCGCAGCCGAGGGCGTAGGTGATCCAGCGGGTCTTCGCACCACCCCACATCGCCCATCGCGCGGGCCAGCCCGGCCAGGCGGAAAGCGCTTCCCGGCGCCCGGCGGCCTGGGCTCTCAAGAGCCGAGGCCACAGACGCGACGAACCGGCATCGTGACGTACCCCTTGCGCGAAGTTCGGCCGACCAGGTAGCCCAGCGTAGCCGTTCCGGCGACCGGCGTGGCCAATCCGGGGGAATTGCCGGCAACGCACCGGCGCAAAGACTTGCCTAAAGTAGATCAACGCAGGTCAGCGCCGCACCGGCAGCTCCCATCGGGGGCAAATCCACCCCGCCCGGCCCTGTGCGCAACGCGAACGCCAACCACCAGACCGCCCACCGCAGCGACGACACCACCGGCGGGAAATCGCGGCCCACACCCCTGCCGACAACCACACCGGCACAGTTCAGCGGCTCACCAACACGGCACTCCACCCGTACCGCCGTCGCTGGCTACTTGCGCCGAGCAGACCGGCGCAGCTCAACGGCTCAGCGGGGCCCGCCGACTCGTGCCGTCCACACGAGCCGGCTCACTTGCGGAGCGCTCGGACGATTGCCACCAGGCCGGCCACCGCCGCGATCGCGGCCAGTACCGGGGCCACCCGCTTGAGCACCGACTTGCCCGCGTAGTCGAGCAGGTCGATCGCTTCGGTCTCCGGGGGTGCCGGGACGCTGTGCAACGCCGGGCGGTCCGCCGGCTTGGGCTTCGGCTCCGTGTTGATCTCCGGGGTGGTCGGCGCCGGCTTGACCGCCGGCTGCGGCTTGGCCACCGGCTCGGACGTGGCCGTCGGCGCCCCCTGCTCGGCCACCGGCTTCGCGGCCGGCGCGGCCACCGGCTGGGCGGCCGCAGGCTGGGCGGCCGCCGCCGCGGCAGGGGCTGCCGCCGCACTCCCCGGCGCTGGGGCGTTCCCGGCTCGGGCACCCTGCGCCGCGGTCTCCGTCGCCGGCGCATCCCCCGCCGAAGCCCTCTGCGCGGCAGGGGCAGCCGACGCAGCGCCCTCCGGCGGGGCCAGCTTGCCCGACAAACAGCCCGCGAACGTGTCGAGGATCTTGCCACCCACCTCGCTGATCAACCCGCGGCCGAACTGGGCCGGCTTGCCCGTGATCGCCAGGTCGGTGGCCACCGATCCGTGGGTTCCGCCGTCCGCCTCCGTCAACGTCAGCGTCACCGTTGCCGCCGCCGTGCCGGCTCCGCGGGAATCCTTGCCCGAAGCCTTGATCGTCACCTTGCGGGCGGCTTCGTCCTTCTCGAGGAACTCACCGTTCCCCTTGTACAGCAAAGAAATCGGGCCCAGCTTGACCTTCACCGTTCCGCTGAACTTGTCGCCCTCGACCTTGGTCAGCGTCGCGCCCGGCATGCAGGGGGCGACGCGCTCGGGGTCGACGACCGCCTGCCAGACCTCGCCGATCGGAGCCGGGACGGTGAATTCGTGGTCGAGCCGCACGGGCCGACCTCCTTTCTGCCGAACCTGGGGTGTCCGCACCCCACCCTAGCCGCCCCGGGGCCGCGGCTCGCCGACCGAGCGCGGCCCCGGGGCGCGCGTCAGGAGCCGGCCGCCGCCGCGATCGCGCGGCCCGTCAGCACCTCCGCGAGGTGACGGCGGTATTCGACGTCGGCGTTGCTGTCGACCGGCGGATTCGTGCCCTCCGCCGCGTGCGATGCCGCCGCCGCGATCGAGTCCGCCGAGGCGTGGACGCCGACCAGCGCCGCCTCGACACCGGCTGCCCGGACCGGTGTCGAACCCATGTTCGTCAGCGCGACACGAGCTTCCTCGATGACGCCGGCCTCGGTGCGGACGGTGACCGCGACCGCGACCATCGACCACGCCTGGGCGACGCGGTTGAACTTCTCGTAGTGCACCCGCCACCCCGTTTGCTTGGGGATGCGGATCTCGACCAGCAGCTCGTCCGAGGCCAGCGCGGTGGTGAACAGGTCGCGGAAGAAGTCCGCGGCCGGCACCGTCCGGCGCCCCGACGGCCCGGCCACCACCAGCGAAGCCTCCAGCGCCAGCACCGGCGCCAGCAGGTCACCGGCCGGGTCGGCGTGGGCGATCGCGCCGCCGAGCGTGCCGCGGTGGCGGATCTGCGGGTCGGCCACCGTGTCCGTCGCCTCTTTGAGCAGCGCCGCGTGCGAAGCCACCAAGGCGTCCCGTTGGACGTCGTAGTGCGTCGTCATCGCGCCGATCACCAGTGTGTCGCCGTCCTCGCGGACGCCGCGCAGTTCGGCGATGCGCCCGAGGTCGATCAGCGTGGTCGGCGCCGCGAGCCGCATCCGCAGCACCGGCAGCAGGCTCTGCCCGCCGGCCAGCACCTTGGCGTCCTCGCCCGCCGAGGCCAGCGCCTGCACCGCTTCGTCCACTGTGGACGGGCGGACGTAGTCGAAGGGAGCCGGGATCACTGCGCACCTCCGGTGGCGTCGATGGAACCGAGACCGCCGCCCGCTTCGCCGCGGCCGGGGCCGCCCGCGTCGGTGGTGCCGTGCTGGATGGCGTGCCACACCCGCATCGGCGTCAACGGCATCTCGATGTCGTCGACGCCGAAGTGCCGGACGGCGTCGATCACCGCGTTGACCACCGCCGGGGTGGACGCGATGGTGCCCGCCTCGCCGACGCCCTTGGCGCCGAGCGGGTTCGTCGTCGACGGGGTTTCCGTGCGGTCGGTGGTGAACGACGGCAGGTCGGCCGCCGACGGCAGCAGGTAGTCGGCGAACGTGCCGGTGGTGAGCGTGCCGCTCTCATCGTGCTCGGTGCCCTCGAACAGCGCCTGCGCGATGCCCTGCGCGAGCCCGCCGTGCACCTGGCCCTCGACGATCAGCGGGTTCACCGCGACCCCGACGTCGTCGACGCAGACGTACGAGCGCAGCTTGATCCGGCCGGTCTCGGTGTCCACTTCGGCGGCGCACAGGTGCGTGCCGTGCGGGAACGAGAAGTTCTCCGGGTCGAACGTGGCGTCCGAGTCGAGCGACGGCTCGACCCCGTCCGGGAGGTTGTGCGCCGCGAACACCGCGAGCGCGACGTCGCCCATGGTCGTGGACGTCCCGGTGCCCTTCACCGTGAACTTGCCGCCGGCGAACTCGAGGTCGTCCTCGGCGCATTCGAGCAGGTGCGCCGCGATCGGCTTGGCCTTGGCGATCACCTTCTCCGCGGCCTTGATGACGGCGATCCCGCCGACCACCAGCGAGCGCGAGCCGTAGGTGTCCATGCCCTTGTGCGACGACTGCGTGTCGCCGTGCAGGATCTCGACGTCCTCGAACGCGACACCCAGCTGGTCGGCGACGATCTGGCTCCACGCCGTCTCGTGGCCCTGGCCGTGCGCGGACGCGCCGGTGGTGACCTCGACCTTGCCGGTGGGCAGCATCCGGATCGAGGCGTACTCCCAGCCGCCGGCGCCGTAGTCGAGCGAGCCGAGCACCCGGGACGGCGCGAGGCCGCACATCTCGGTGAACGTCGAGATGCCGATGCCGAGCTGGACCTTGTCCTTCGACGCGCGGCGCTTTTCCTGCTCGGCGCGCAGGCCGTCGTAGTCGAAGAGCTGCTTGGCCTTCTCGGTGGCGGCCTCGTAGTTGCCGGAGTCGTAGGTCAGCCCGCACACGGTCGTGAACGGGAATTCCTCGTGCTTGATCCAATTCTTTTCGCGCAGTTCCATCGGATCCATGCCGAGCTCGACGGCGAGCTCGTCCATGATCCGCTCGATCGCGAACGTCGCCTCCGGGCGGCCGGCGCCGCGGTAGGCGTCGGTCAGTGTCGTCGTCGTGTACACGTTGGTGCACGCGAAGTGGTACGCCGGGATCTTGTAGATCGCGTTGAACATGAACGCGCCGAGGATCGGGACGCCCGGCCCGACGAGGCCGTTGTACGCGCCGAGGTTGGCGAGCAGCTCGACCTTGAGGCCGGTGACCTGGCCGTCGCGGGTCGCGGAAATGGTGATGTCCTGGATCTGGTCGCGGCCGTGGTGCGCGGCCAGCATCGTCTCCGACCGCGTCTCGTTCCACTTGACCGGCTTGCCGAGCTTCTGCGCGACGAGCAGCGACATCATCTCTTCCGGCAGGACGCCGATCTTGCCGCCGAAGCCGCCGCCGACGTCCGGGGCGATCACGCGCAGCTTGTGCTCGGGGATGCCGAGCGTCAGCGCCGACATCACGCGCAGGATGTGCGGCACCTGCGTGGCCGACCACATGGTGATCTGCGTGCTGGTCGGATCGACGACGCAGGCACGCGGCTCCATGAACGCCGGGACGAGCCGCTGTTGGCGGAAGCGGCGCTTGAGCACGACCTCCGACGAGCTGATCGCGTCCTCGACGTTGCCGCCGGTGCCGGCCTCCGCGGAGTCGAACTTCCAGACCGCGCTCGTGTTGGTGCCCAGGTCCTCGTGGACCAGCGGGGCGCCGTCGGCGATGGCCGCTTCCATGTCGAGGACGACCGGCAGCTCGTCGTATTCGACGTCGATCTCCTCGAGCGCGTCGTGCGCTTCGGCCGACGACCGCGCGACGACGACCGCGACGCCTTCACCGGCGAAGTTGACCGTGTCGGAGGCGAGCACCGGACGGCGCGGCGCCTTCATGTCCGGCGTGATCGGCCACGCGCAGGGCATGCCGACCGAGCCGTCCGGGTCGAGGTCCTTCGCGGTGTAGACGGCGATGACGCCCGGCGCGCTCTTCGCCGCCGACGTGTCGATGGAGACGATCTTGGCGTGCGCGAACGGGCTGCGCAGGACCGCCATGTGCAGCAGGCCGGGCAGCGTGATGTTGTCGGTCCAGCGGGTGCGGCCGGTGATCAGCCGCTCGTCCTCCTTGCGGCGGCGGGACTTCCCGACCTCCGGTTCGATCGTGGCGGTCATCAGTCACCACCCACGCCGACGTGCTTGTTCTCGGCGATCCGCTCGGCTTCGGGCCCGGCTCCGGGGCTCATCTGCTGCGCGGCGTCGCGGACCGCGCGGACGATGTTCTGGTAGCCGGTGCAGCGGCAGAGGTTGCCTTCGAGGCCCTCGCGGACGGCCTGCTCGTCCGGGTCGGGGTTGTCGGCCAGCAGGTCGATCGACTGCATGATCATCCCCGGCGTGCAGAACCCGCACTGCAGGGCGTGGTTGTCGTGAAACGCCTGCTGGACCGGGTGCAGCTTGCCGTCGCGGGCGAGGCCCTCGACGGTGGTGACCTCGCAGCCGTCGGCCTGCACGGCCAGCACGGAGCAGGACTTCACGCTGTGCCCGTCGAGGTGGACGGTGCAGGCGCCGCAGTTGCTGGTGTCGCAGCCGACGACGGTGCCGACCTTGCCGAGCCGCTCTCGCAGGTGGTGCACGAGGAGGGTGCGGGGTTCGACTTCGTCGGTGTACTTCGTCCCGTCGACGGTGACGGTGATGCGCATCAGGCCTCCAAAAGCCGGTTCGGGAACGGCCCGCCCGACAGTGATCGGGCTCACAAACCCGAGCGTGCTACGCGACCTTCGCGCCGACAAGCCCTGATGTCACACGTTCAACTACCCGTTCCGCAGATGCGCGTCGATGCGCGGGCGCAACTCCGTAGGTGCGGAAGTCCGGATGGGTGAACTTTGTGCACCCGGTCGGGGTATTCAGCCGTGAATGCGTCCCGAGAGCTCGGCGAGGCGCTTACCGCCGCCGCCCCACCGCAGCGCGATGATCTCCGCCGCGATCGACACGGCCGTCTCCTCCGGCGTGCGCGCGCCCAGATCGAGCCCGATCGGCGACGACAGCCTTTCCAGCTCCGCCTCGGTGATCCCCGCTTCCCGCAGGCGCGCGAACCGGTCGTCGTGGGTCTTGCGGGACCCCATCGCGCCGACGTACCCGACGTCCAGGCGCAGCGCGACCTCCAGCAGCGGCACGTCGAACTTCGGGTCGTGGGTCAGCACCGCGATCGCCGTGCGCCGGTCGATCCGGCCGGCGTCCGCCTCGGCCTGCAGGTAGCGGTGCGGCCAGTCGACGACGACGTCGTGCGCGTCCGGGAACCGGCTGGTGGTGGCGAACACCGGCCGCGCGTCGCAGACCGTGACCTGGTAGCCGAGGTAGGCGCCCATGCGCGCCATCGCGGCGGCGAAGTCGATCGCGCCGAAGACCAGGAGCCTGGGCGGCGGCTCGAAGGAGTTGACGAACACCGCCATGCCCTCGCCGCGGCGCTGCCCGTCCGGGCCGTAGTGCAGCGTGCCGGTGCGGCCGCTGGCCAGCAGGCCGCGCGCGTCGTCGGCCACCGCGTCGTCCATCCGCGACGAGCCGAGCGAGCCCGCGATGCGATCCGGCCAGACGATCATGTGCTCGCCGACCAGGCCCTCGCGTTCGTGCTCGATGATCGTGACGACCGCGACCGGCTCGCCGCCGCGCACCGAGGCGACGACGTCGCCGAGCTCCGGCATCGAGTCGCGGTCGACGTGCTCGACGTAGATGTCGATGATCCCGCCGCAGGTCAGGCCGACCGCGAAGGCGTCGTCGTCGGTGACGCCGTAGCGCTGCAGCACCGGCTTGCGCTCGGCGACGACCTCCTGCGCGAGCTCGTAGACCGCGCCTTCGACGCAGCCGCCGGACACGCTGCCGGCGACCGTGCCGTCCGGCGCGACGACCATCGCGGCGCCCGGCGCGCGCGGCGCCGACGAGAAGGTGGCGACCACGGTGCCGAGCCCGACGGTCTCGCCGGCGGACCAGCGGCGGAACACGTCGTCCAGTACGTCACGCATCGGAAATCTCCCCGAGCAGTCGTTCCAAGGTGGCCAGGCTGTGCCCGGCCAGGAGCCGGTCGATGTGGGGCAGCGCGGCCACGATGCCCGACTGGACCGGAGCGTACCCCGCGCGGCCGGCGTGCGGATTCACCCAGAATACGGCGTGCGCGAGCCGCCGCAGCTGCGCGAGCTGCTCGCCGAGCAGGCCGGTGTCGCCGCGTTCCCAGCCGTCGGAGAACACGGTGACCACGGCGCGGCGCGCCACCCCGCGCCGGCCCCAGCGGTCGAGGAACGCCTGGAGCGTCTCGCCGAGCCGGGTCCCGCCGGCGAAGTCCGGCACGGCCGAGCCCGCCGCGAGCATCGCGCGTTCCGGGTCGCGCTGCCGCAGCTGGCGCGACACCCGGGTCAGCCGCGTGCCGAGCGTGAACACCTCGACGGACGGCGGCGCGGCCCGCGTCAGGACGTGGGCGAACCGCAGCAGGGCGTCGGCGTACGGGCTCATCGAACCGGAGACGTCGATGAGCAGCACCACCCGCCGCGGCCGGCTGCCGCGGCGGGCGTGCACGAGCTTGAGGGGTTCGCCGCCGCTGGCCAGCATGGCGCGCAGCGTGCGCGAGGGATCGAGGCGGCCACGCCGGGACGGCGTCCGCCGGGCGGCCGGGCGCCGCGGGAGCGCGGGCTTCAGGGTGGCCAGCAGCTCGCGGAGGTGCTCGCGTTCGGCGGTGGTCAGCTCGGCGAGGTCGCGATGGCGGAGGACTTCGTGGGCACTGGCGGCGACTTTCAGCTTGTCAGAGCCTTCGCCGCCCTCGGTATCCGTGCCTTCCGCGGCGGCCAGCGGGGCGATCCTGGCCTTCTTCGGCGCAGCGGACGTCGCACGCTTCGGAGTGCTGGTCTCGATGGAAAACCACTGGCTGAAGGCTTCTTCGTAGCACGGGAGGTCGTCGGGGCTCGAGCAGAGCGTCAGCCGTCCCGCCCAGTACAGCCGGGTGGGCTCGGCGACGTCGATCTCGGCGACGGCGGTGAGGTAGGCCTGCACGCGATGGGCGTCGCAGGCGACACCGGCTTCGCGCAACGCGGCGGCGAACCCGGCGTACCCGGCGACGGGATCGGCGGCAGTGGTCACCCGTCCATTGTGCGCTCGTTTGCCCAGCTGTTGTGTCCCGGCGAGGAGTCGAACCTCGGACCTCGGCGTGCTCGTCTGGCTGGGGCCCAGCCCCAGACCCCGGCCAGGGGGCGAGCCCCCTGGACCCCCGTGGCAATGCCGCGCTCTGTCCTGCTGAGCTACCGGGACAAGGGCGGTCTGCGCACGCACCCCTCCCCGGGCAGGCGCGCAGACCGCGCTCTTCGCCGCGGCCGACCCAAGGTAGCGGCGGGTGGGCGCGAAGAGCTCTTCGGAAAGAAAAGGGAATTTCAGCGAACGACGCGGGAGATCGCGCCGCGGGAGTTCCGGTCTTGCCGTCTGGTCACGATCTCCTCCTCTCGGTGGGGCGTGCTGTGCTGGTGAAAAGAAGGATGCCCGAGTCCGCCGGGAGCGGCAACGCAATTAAAAACGCCCGCCTCGCTGGTCCTTTGTGGACCATCGAGGCGGGCGCCGGGTGTCGCGGTCAGGCAGCGGCCTTGAAGCCGGGCTGGATGTTCGCGCAGCCCCGCAGCCCCGCCCCCTTGTTCAGCTCCAGGAGCGGCGGCAGGGTCTTCTGGGTGTAGGCCTTGAGTTCCGCGAGCTTCGCGTCGTCGATCAGGTCACGCCGGACGTGGTAGCTGACCCAGTTGCGCGAATCGACGGTCAGGTTGCCGATCGGCGGGTTGACGAAGATCGTCGCGTATTCGCGCTCGAACCGCGAGTCCTGGTCGAAGCCCAGCGTGGTGATCCACGAACCGATGAACGTGATCAGCTCGGGCTTGGCCTGGTTGAAGACGAGGTTGCGGACGCCGGTCACATCCGACTCGTGCAGGTAGTCGGCGACCTGCTTGTCGCCGAGGCCGGCCAGGTCGAGCACCCGGATGCGGCTGCCCAGCGACGTCCCGCCGAGGTCGATCAGGCCGACCCGGGCGGAGTCGGGCAGCTTCAGGATGTCCGCGAGGCCGTTGATGGTCCGGGCGTCGCGCTCGGCGACGATGCACATCGCCGTCTTGACGTTGGCGCGGTAGGAGGTGCCCTGGTCGTAGAGCCCGCTCACCGAGCTGACCAGCGCCACCACGAGCAGGCAGGCGAGCACGATCCGGCCGCGCAGGCGGGCCGCGGCCAGCGCCTCGACGACCACGATCGCGCCGCCGAACGCGCCGAGCGTCCAGACCGGGGTGGCGAACCGCAGCTGCCCCATCCAGTCGAACTCGAGCACGATGTAGGCGACCACGGTGAGGCCGAACGGCACCAGCAGGGCGATCAGCCCGGTGCGCAGGCGCGACGGGCGGACCAGCAGCAGCACCAGGCACGCGACCGCGACCGCGACGATCAGCCAGCCGACGTAGGAGACGATCTCGCCGGGCCGGGCGAGGTCCTCGACCGTCGGCGGCTCCTGCCCCTTCGCGACGGCGGTGTTGGGGACCAGGCGGCCGAATTCGACCCAGCGGAAGACCAGGTAGGCGCCGTACGGGACGGCGAAGCCGACAACGGAGAGAACGACCGCGCGGACGCTGCGGCCGAGCAGTTCCCGCTTGAGGAACAGCAGGACGACGATCGGGTACGCGCCGGCGTAGATGATCCCGTCGGGCCGGGTCAGCGCGGCGAGCATGGCGATCAGCCCGGTGCCGACGGCGACCTGGGTGTCGAGGAGCCGGCCGCTGTGGGAGGCGCGCAGGATCAGCACCGCGAGGGCCGCGACCGTGAGCGCGTAGAAGGAGTTCTCCAGCCCGGAGAAGCACCAGATGACGAACGACGGGATCGCGGCGAGCGCGGCCCCGGCGACGAAGGTGATCAGGGCCGGGCGGCGGCTGAGCACCTTCGCGCCGGCGTAGAACAGCACGAGGACGCCCAGGCAGCAGGCCAGTGCGAGCGCCTTCGGGAAGAGGATCTGGTCGGAGACGCCGAAGAGCGTGCCGTGGTCGAACAGGCCGACGAGCTTGCCGAGGGCGAGCAGGATCATCCAGGTCGGGTTGGAGTACCCCTCGACCGGCGCGGCGCCGGGCTGGAGCACCGGCCCGAAGCCGTCGGCGACGTTGCGCGAGTACGCGAACGTGATGGCCGAGTCGTCGATCAGCCAGTGACCGTAGAGCGAGGCGTGCACGGCGATCAGCGCGGTGCCACCGAGGACCGCGGCCACCGCGGCGAGCTTCCCCGGCCAGCCCCGCCCGGCGGTCGCCGGCCCGGCCGGCCCCGGCCGATCGGGCTCAGTTTCCGACGGCGGCCTGGTCTCCGTCGTCTCCGCCACGCTCATCCGCAGGTTCTCCCTCGCTTCGACCCACCCGGCCCCCGACCCGGGCGGTCAGGCGAACAAGGCGTCGAGTTTCGCCCTGACCCGGTCGAGGTCTTCGCTGTATTTCAGGACGGCTCCGAGCGTTCGTGCCGCCGTTGCCGCGTCCAGCTCGTCACGCTGAAGAGTCAATAGAGCGCGCGCCCAATCAAGCGACTCCGCTACTCCCGGCGGTTTCAGCAGGTCCATTTCCCGGAGCCGATGCACCGCTTCAGCGATTTGCCGAGCCAGAGCTTCACTTACCCGCGGGATCCTACGGCGGAGGATTTCCACCTCCCGCACCAGGTCCGGGTGTTCCAGCCAGTGGTAGAGGCAGCGGCGTTTGAGCGCGTCGTGCACCTCGCGGGTCCGGTTGGAGGTGAGGACCACCAGCGGCGGATGCTCGGCGCGGACCTCGCCGTACTCGGGGATGGTCACGGCGTGTTCGTCGAGCAGCTGCAGGAGAAAGGCTTCGAACTCGTCGTCGGCGCGGTCGATCTCGTCGATCAGCAGGACGCACGGGGTGGTGATCAGGGCCTGCAGCAGGGGCCGGGCCAGCAGGAACCGCTCGGTGTAGAGCGAGCGCTCCGCGGCCTCGACGTCGAGGCGCCCCTCGCCGGCCGCCTCGAGCGCGCGCAGGTGCAGGAGCTGGCGCGGGAAGTCCCATTCGTAGAGGGCCTGGGCGGCGTCGATGCCTTCGTGGCACTGGAGGCGGATGAGCGGCCGCTCCAGTGCGGTGGCCAGGGCCATGGCCAGTGACGTCTTGCCGGTGCCGGGCTCGCCCTCGCAGAAGAGCGGGCGGCCCATCCGCAGGGCGAGGAAGCCGGCGGTCGCAAGCCCGTCATCGGCGAGGTAACCGGTCGCATCGAGGGCGGCGGCGAGTTCTTCGGGCGAGTCCGTCACGCTGTCGATCGTAGGTCGTCACGCGGGGCCCGCCAGATCACCGGGGCGGTCGACGTCCCGGCCGATGCCGAGGTCACCGCACTCGATCAAGGTGAGATCGGCGCGGGTGGCGAGCCAGTCCCGGGCACCGCGGTCCCCCCGCGCGGTGTCGGCGATCTCCCCCCACCAGCGGCGGCCGAGCAGCACGGGGTGGCCGGGAACGCCGTCGTAGGCCGCCCGGGCGACGGTTTCGGCGGAGGCGCGGGCGGCGACCCGGGCGAGGATGTCGGGGCCCACCCACGGGAGATCGACGAGGTGCACGAGCGCGGCGACGGAGTGCTCGGTGCTGTCGAGGGCGGCCAGGCCGGCGCGCAGGGAGGCGCCCATGCCGGTCGCCCAATCTTCGGCTTCGACGGCTAGAGCGGGATCGGGCAGGAGGGCCCGCACTTCATCGGCGGAGGCCCCGACGACGACCCGAACGGGAGCACACCCGGCGGCGGTCAGCGTGCGGAGAGCACGGAGGACGAGCGGCTCCCCGTCGACTTCGACGAGGGCTTTCGGTCCCCCGAACCGGCGCCCGGCACCGGCGGCGAGCAGCAGCCCGGCAACCGGACTGGTCATGAGGACGCCCCTGCCGGGGCGACGGTCAGGACGGTGGCGGCCGCTGGTGCCGGTTGCTCGGCCATCGGCACCGTTCGGGGCGGCGGCTCAGCCACGGGCGTGGTCCGGGGCGCCGACCGCCAGGTCCGCTTCGATGGCCCGGGCCGTCTCCAGCAGGGACGGCAGCAGGTCCTTCTGCACCGACTCCGCCGTGGTGCGGCTTGCGTGGGTCGACAAGTTCACCGCTGCCACCACCCGGCCCGTGCGGCCGCGGATCGGGGCTGCCACCGACCGGAGGCCTTCCTCCAGCTCCTGGTCCACCATCGCCCAGCCCTGGGCGGCCACCTTGGCCAGCTCCGTGCGCAGCCGATCGGGGGCCGTCACCGTGTGGTCCGTCAGGCGGTCCAGGCTCGCCACCAGGAAGTACTCCTCCAGCTGCGCCTCGGTGAGCCCCGCGAGCAGGACGTGGCCCATCGATGTCGCGTGCGCCGGGAAGCGGGTGCCCACGTTGATGCTCACCGTCATGATCCGGGAGACCGCCACCCGCGCCACGTACACGATGTCGGTGCCCTCCAGTACCGAGACCGAGCTCGACTCGTGGACGCCCGCGGACAGGTGCTCCAGGTGCGGCTGGGCCACCTCCGGCAGCGTCATGCTCGACAAGTACGCGTAACCCAGCTCCAGCACCCGGGCCGTCAGCGAGAAGTACTTGCCGTCGGTGCGGACGTAGCCCAGGTCGGCCAGGGTCAGGAGGAACCGTCTCGCCGCCGCGCGGGTGAGGCCCGTCGCGCGGGCCACGTCGCTCAACGTCAGCTCGGACGCGCCCGCGTGGAATGCCTTGATCACGGCCAGCCCGCGCTCCAGCGACTGCACGTGGTGGGCACCGCGGTGCGCCGGTTCGCTGTCCAGCCGGACGTCCAACGGCGGCCTCGTCACGTCCATGCCGGCACCCTATCCGGCGTCGGCGGGCCGGGCGCTCGGCTCGCCGAGCTCGGCCAGGGTGCGCTGGGCGATGGCGAACGCCGCGTTCGCCGCCGGCGCTCCGGCGTAGACCGCCGTGTGCAGCAGGACCTCGCTGATCTCCGCCGCCGTCAGGCCGTTGCGGACCGCCGCCCGGACGTGCATCGCCAGCTCGTTGTGCGCCTGCAGCGCCGTCAGCGCCGCCAGCGTCACGCAGCTGCGCGTGCGGCGGTCCAGGCCGTCGCGGGCCCACACCGAACCCCACGCACCCTCGGTGATGTAGTCCTGGAACGGGCGGCTGAAGTCCGTGGTGCCCGCGACCGCGCCGTCGACGTGCTCGTCGCCGAGCACCTCGCGCCGCACCTTCATGCCCTGCTCGTGGCGGTCCGTCACGCTCGCTCCAAGTGGTCCAGGATCAGCCGGGTGAACTCCGCCGGCTGCTCGAAGCTGCCCAGGTGCGCGGCGTTCGCCACGACCTCCAGCCGCGCGCCGGGGATGCCCTCGGCGATCGGCCGGGCGTGCTCGTCCGGCGAAGTGGCCGGGTCGTCCGCCCCCGCGATGACCAGGGTGGGCGCGGTGATCTTCGGGAGCAGCTCCAGCAGGTCCATCCGCTCGATCACGCCGCAGCAGGCCGCGTAGCCCTCGGCCGGAACCGCCGCGATCATCGCCCGGAGGAATTCGGCGCGGTCCGGGTGCCGCTCGATGAACCCCGGGGTCAGCCAGCGTTTCACGGCCGCCTCGGCCACCGCCGCGGTGCCCTCGGCGCGGACCGTGCGGGCGCGCTCCGCCCACATCGACGGTGGACCGAGCTTCGCGGACGTGCAGCACAGGACCAGGCTCGCGATCCGGTCCGGCGCGTGGACGCCGAGCCACATCCCCGTCATGCCGCCGAGTGACAGGCCGACCAGGTGCGCCCGCTCGACGCCGAGCTCGTCGAGCAGCGCGAGGACGTCGGCGCCCAGGTCTTCGAGCTCGTACGGACCCGGCGGGACCGGCGACGCACCGTGCCCTCTCGCGTCGTAGCGGACGACCCGGAACCCGCGCTCCACCAGCGGCGCGACCTGGGGCTCCCACATCCGCAGGTCGCTGCCGAGCGACCCGCCGAACACGACCACCGGCCCGTCACCGGGTCCGTCCACAACGCGGTGCAGCTTCACGGCACTCACCGGCATCACACCCGGAAGAAGACGGTCTCGCCGTCCCCCTGCAGCCGCACGTCGAAGCGGTAGCCGTCGCCGGTCTTCGCCGCGATCAGCGTGCCGCGCCGCTCCTCCGGCACCGTCGCCAGCACCGGGTCGCCGGAGTTGTCCTGGTCCTCGAAGTAGATCCGCGTGACGACCCGGTGGAGCAGGCCGCGCGCGAACACCGAGACGTCGATGTGCCGGGCCTGTGTGGTGCCGCCCTCACCCGGCAGAACGCCCGGGAGAACGGTGAGGATCCCGTAGGTGCCGTCGGTCTCCGTCGGGCAGCGGCCGAAGCCGCGGAACTCGGTGTTCGCCGCGCCGCGCGGGTCGTCCGGGTGGCAGAAGCCGCCGTCCGGGTCGGCCTGCCACGTCTCGATCATGGCGTCCGGGACCGGGTCGCCGTTGCCGTCGTAGACGGTCCCGCGGATCCAGAACGCGCCCGGCGTGCCCTCGGGCACGACGTGCGGGCCGTCGGGCCAGGGCAGCCCGATCGACAGGTACGGGCCGACGGTCTGCGAAGGGGTGGGCAGCAGCCTGGTCATCAGTCTTCGTCCTCCTCTTCCTCTTCGAACACCGACGCGTCGCGCCCGCGCAACACGATGTCGAACTGGAACCCGAGCGCCCACTCGGCCTGCGTGATGTCGTGGTCGTAGCGCGAGACCATCCGCTGCCGGGCCTTCTCGTCCGGGATCGAGTTGAAGATCGGGTCCTGGGAGAACAGCGGGTCGTCCGGGAAGTACATCTGGGTGACCAGCCGCTGGGTGAACGCCGAGCCGAACACCGAGAAGTGGATGTGCGCCGGGCGCCAGGCGTTGTCGTGGTTCTTCCACGGGTAGGCGCCGGGCTTGATGGTGGTGAAGGTGTAGCGGCCGTCGCTGTCGGTCAGGGTGCGGCCGACGCCGTCGAAGTTCGGATCGAGCGGGGACGGCCAGCGGTCGCCGGTGTGCCGGTAGCGGCCGCCCGCGTTCGCCTGCCAGATCTCCACCAGGGAGTCACGCACCGGACGGCCTTCGCCGTCGAGGAGGCGCCCGGTGACGATGATGCGCTGGCCCTGCGGTTCGCCCGCGTGCTGCCGGGTGAGGTCGTTGTCGTGCTCACCGAGGCGGCCGGGCCCGAGCAGCGGGCCGGTGACCTCGGTCAGCATCTGTGGCAGCAGGACGAGGTCCTGCTTCGGGTGCCGCAGCGCCGTGGAGCCGTAGCCGCTGAAGTCGAGGGGCGGGTGGGTGCCTTCGGGGTCTTCCCCGTAGCGCGGCAGCCTGAATTCGGTCGGAGTAGCCACGTTCTCTCCCTTACCGGCCTTCGAGGACGACGGCCAGCCCCTGGCCGACGCCGATGCAGATGGCGGCGAGTCCCCAGCCCCCGCCGCGGCGGTGCAGGTCGTGCGCCAGGGTGCCGAGGATCCGGCCGCCGGACGCGCCGAGCGGGTGCCCGATGGCGATCGCGCCGCCGTGGGTGTTCACGATCTCCGGGTCGAGGTCCTTCCAGTCGCGCAGGCAGGCCAGGGACTGCGCGGCGAACGCCTCGTTGAGCTCGACCGCGGCCAGGTCTTCCCAGCCGATGCCGGCGCGTTCGAGGGCGATCTCCGCCGCGCGCACCGGGCCGATGCCGAAGACGTCCGGATCGACGCCCGCCGCGCCGCGGCCGGCGATCCGGGCGAGCGGGGCCTTGTCCAAGCGGCTCGCGGCGGCTTCGTCGCCGAGGAGCAGGGCCGAGGCGCCGTCGTTCAGCGGGGAGGCGTTGCCCGCGGTGACGGTGCCGTTCTCCTTGCGGAACACGGGCTTCAGCTTGGCGAGCTTCTCGGGGCTGGAGTCCGGGCGGATGCCTTCGTCGCGGGCCAGGTCGACGCCCTCGACCGGGACGACCAGGTCGTCGTAGAAGCCCTCCTCCCACGCCTTGGCGGCGTTGACGTGGCTGCGGGCGGCGAAGGCGTCCTGCTCGTCGCGGCCGATGCCGTAGCGCTCGGCGAGCTGTTCGGTGGACTCGCCGAGGGAGATCGTCCACTGCGACGGCATCGCCGGGTTGACCATGCGCCAGCCGAGCGCGGTGTTGTACAGCGTCTGGTTGCCCGTCGGGAAGGCCTTCTCCGGCTTCGGCATGACCAGCGGTGAGCGGGTCATGGACTCGACGCCGCCGGCGACGACGAGGGAGGCGTCGCCGACCTGGATCGCGCGGCTGGCCTGGATGGCCGCGTCGAGCCCGGAGCCGCAGAGGCGGTTGACCGTGCTGCCCGGGACGGTCGTGGGCCAGCCGGCGAGGAGGGCGGCCATCCGGGCGACGTTGCGGTTGTCCTCACCCGCGCCATTCGCGTCGCCGAGGGTGACCTCATCCACTGTGGACGGATCGAGATCGTTCCGCTGCTGCAGCGCGCGCAGGACTCCGGCGGCGAGGTCGTCCGGGCGGACGCCGGCCAGCGCGCCGCCGTAGCGGCCGAACGGGGTGCGGATCGCGTCGAGGATGTAGACGTCGGTCATGCGCTTGCCTTCTCCAGGTCTCGCAGGAGGGTCAGCTCCTGCTCCGTGGGGGCCGGGGTGGTCTCGAGGTCGTCGGACACCTTCAGTTTCCACCCCGTGGCCGCGATGGCGCTGTCGAGGTCCACGCCGGGGTGGAGCTGCGTCAACGTCAGCTCCGCCGTCTCCGGGTCGGGGCGCAGCAGGCCGAGATCCGTCACCACCAGCGTCGGGCCTCGGCCGGGGAGGCCCAGCTTCTCGCGGTCGCCCTTTCCGGTTCCGTGGCCGAACGACGTCACGAAGTCGACCTTCTCCACGAAGGCCCGCGGGTTCTGGCGCAGCACGATGAACACCTCGCCACACGATGCCGCGATCTCCGGGGCGCCGCCCGCTCCCGGCAGCCTGACCTTCGGGTCGTGGTAGTCCGAGCCGATCACCGTCGTGTTGATGTTGCCGAACTTGTCCAGCTGGGCCGCGCCCAGGAAGCCCACGTCGATGCGGCCGGGCTGGAGCCAGTAGTTGAACACCTCCGGCACGCTGATCACCGCGTCCGCCGTGTCGGCCAGCTCGCCATCACCGATCGACAGCGGCAGGCGGGACGGCTTCGCGCCCAGGCAACCGGATTCGTAGATCAGCGTCAGGTTCGGCGCGTGCGCGCGGCGGGCGAGGTTCGCCGCCTTGCTCGGCAGGCCGATGCCGACGAAGCAGGACATGCCGTCGCCGAGGGCGCGGGCCGCCGCGACGCTCATCATCTCGTCGGCGGAGTACCGGTTGCTCATGCCTTCACCCCGGTCAGCTCGTTCAGCCACTTCGTGAACTCTTCGCGGTCGCGCCCGATCTTGTCCCACGCCTGGTACGCCGCGTTGTCCCGCTCGTAGTACCCCGCCGCGTACGACGGCTTCGCGCCACCCGGGACCTCGGCCACCGCCGTGACCACCCACGCCGGGAGCACGACCGCGCCCGGGCGGGGTGCCAGCTCGTCGACGATCTCCTCGACCGTCACCAGAGACCGCTTAGCCGCCAGCACCGCTTCCTTCTGGACACCGGTGATGCCCCACATCTGGACGTTGCCGGAGCGGTCGGCGCGCTGGGCGTGGATGATCGAGACGTCCGGGTTCAGCGCCGGGACCGCCGTCAGCTTCTCGCCGGTGAACGGGCACGTGATCGGCTTGATCGTCTCGGTCTGCGCCGGGAGGTCGGTGCCCGTGTAGCCGCGCAGCACCGCGAACGGCAGGCCGGACGCGCCGGCGACGTAACGGTTCGCCATGCCCGCGTGGCTGTGTTCCTCGATCTCCAGCGGCACCGGCCACTCGTGCTGGACGGCGTCGCGGAAGCGGTGCAGCGAGCCGACGCCCGGGTTGCCACCCCAGGAAAAGATCAGCTTGCGCGCGCAGCCCGCACCGATGAGCTGGTCGTACACGATGTCCGGGGTCATCCGCACCAGCGTGAGATCCCGGCGGCGCTGCCGGATGATCTCCTGCCCGGCCGCGACCGGGATGAGGTGCGTGAACCCTTCGAGCGCGACGGTGTCGCCGTCGTGCACCAGCCGGGCCACGGCCTCCTCCAGCGACAGCAGCTCCGCCATCACACCCTCCACACCGTTCGGAGTGTTCGCATCACGCACACTCGTTCTGCACCCGAACATAGCACGCGACCGGTGGCCCGACCAGACGTCTTCCACCCAATGGATGACGCCCGCACGTCGAAGGGGACTTTTCTCGCGTGCGCAGCGAGAAAAGTCCCCTTCGGGCGGAAAAGTCAGCCGATCCGGATCAGCCGCGAGCCGTGGGGCGGCACGGCGGAAGCCGTCCACGAGCCCCGGAACCGCCCGAGGTCCCGGCGCGCGACGACGTCACGCACCAGTCGCGCCCCGGGCGTCCCGAGGTCCACCGTGATGTCCGCCGGCGTGGCACCCAGGTCGTAGACGGCGGCATACCACCGGCCGTCCGGCGCCTGCTTCCGCCACACCTGGAGGTTCCCGCCGGTCACCCGGGCCGGGTACGAACCGGTCTGGTCGACCACGATGACCTCGGGATTCGTCAGGATCGACACCGCGGAAGCGTCCAGAAACCAGATGTCTCCCCCGACGTACAGCGGTGACGACGCCATGGACCAAAACGTCATCACGCTCTGTCGCTCGACGTCGGAAATCCCGTCCTGGATGCCCGACCCGGTGTTGTTGCCGATCGGCATCGAGTCCAGGTCCGGCCGGTACTGCGGCCCGAACACCCCCAGCCAGTCCGGCAGGTCCGCCCACCGCGCCTTGACCGAGCTGTCCCAAGTGGACACCGTCTCGCAGTAGCACTCGACGTCGGTGTCGACGCGCACGCCGTTGGCGTAGGGAGCCAGCGCGGGCCCGATGGACCGAGGCACCGGCCACGCGCCGGCCGTCAGCCACATCGGCCGCCGCGAGTGGTCGATCGCCGCAGACCACGCCTTGATGTCGGCGACGTTGTCCGCGGTCGTGCCGTCGACCTTGACGAAGTCCACACCCCAGGACGCGAAGCGGGCGGCGATCGAGTCGTAGTACTTCTGCGCGCACGGGTTCGTGAAGTCCACCTTCCAGTTGCCGCCCCAGCCGTTCGACGGCGTCAGCGGCCGGTACGCGATGTCCTGCGCGTGGCACGACGTCCCCAGGATCGGTGCGTTCTTGTCGTAGACCTCCTTCTCGAGGCCCGTGACCGCGTACAGGCCGAGCTTCAGCCCGAGCCCGTGCACGTAAGAGGCCAACGCCGGAATCCCGGACGGGAACCGCACCGGATCCGGGTCGGGGATGCCGTTGACGTCGGTGTGGAACACCCAGGACAGCGAAGCGTTCCAGCCCGAGTCGATGTCGACGTAGGTGTAGCCCGCGGCCTTGAGCTTGCCCGCGAGAGCGGTCGCCGCGTCGCGATGTGCGACTCGTTCAGCCACGAAGTGCCGTAACCCGCGCGGGTCGACGACTCGAGGCTCCAGCTGCTCCAGCCCATGAACGGCTTCACGAACGACGTCCGCGCGTCGGCCGGTGGAACGACCAGCGAGGAAAGCCCGAGCACAACGAGGAAAACGGAAAGGAGGCGCTTCACTGAACACTCCTCGATAGGGGGGACCTACTCCTTGAGCCCGCTCGCCGCGATCCCGCGGACGATGAACCGCTGGGCGACCAGGAACATCGCGACCAGCGGCGCGATGGTGACCAGAGCGCCGGCGAACAGCGCCGGCAGGTTGACCGACTGGGCGGTCAGGAACGTCGAAAGCGCGATCTGCGCGGTCCACGACGACGGGTCCTGCCCGATCACCAGCGGCCACAGGAACGCGTTCCAGCTTTCGATGAACATCAACGCCCCGAGCGACGCGATCATGCTCCCCGAGTTCGGCAGGACCAGGCGCCGGTAGACGCCGAGGTAGCCGAGCCCGTCCAGCCGCCCGGCCTCCTCGAGCTCGACGGGGAACCGCAGGTAGAAGTTGCGGAACAGGATCACCGTGAACGCGCTGAACAGGTTCGGCGCGATGATGCCCCACTCCGTGTTCACCCCGCCCATCGAACCGACGACGACGAACGTCGGCACGAACGTCACCGACTGCGGGATCATCAGCGTGACCAGCACGTAGGTGAAGACGAAACGCCGCCCCGGCACGTTGATGCGGGCCAGCGCGTAGCCCGCCATCGATCCGAAGAGCGTGCCGACCGGCGCCGTGACGATCGCGACCAGGAACGAGTTCCCGAGCGAGTGCGCCATCGGCACCGAGGTGTCGGCGAACAGGTCGCCGAAGTTGACCCACGACAGCGGGTCCGGCAGCCACGACCAGTCCGGCGAGCCGACCTGTTGCCGCGTCATCAGCGCGTTGCGCAGCATGATGTAGAACGGCAGCAGGAAGATCACCGAAAGCACCGACGCGAAGACGTACTTCGGCGCTTTCCGGTAACCCGGCAGGACGGCCATCAGTCCTTCTTCCCGAAGCCGACGAACCGGCCCTGCAGCAGCGTGATCACGACGATGAGCACGGTCAGCAGGAACGCGCCCGCCGAACCGACGCCGTAGTTCTGGTCGCCGAGCGCGGAGTCGTAGAGGTAGACGAGCGGCGGCTTCACCGGCGCGGTCGCCGTGCCGGAAAGCCCGGTGCCGAACAGGTTGTAGAACTCGTCGAACGCCTGGAACGCGGCGATCAGGATCAGCAGCAGCACCGCCACGGACGTGTTCCGCAGCTGCGGCAACGTGAGGTAGCGGAAGGCCTGCCACTTCGTCGTGCCGTCGAGTTCGCCCGCTTCGTACAAGGACGGCGAGATCGCCTGCAGCCCCGCGAGGAACAGGATCATGTACAGCCCGACCTGCAGCCACAGCCGCAGCGACACGACCGCGACCCAGTACACCGGCGGGCTCGTCGTCGACAGCCACGGCACGGGGTCGGCGCCGAACAGGCCGCCGACGACGTTCGCGACGCCGGACGGCAGCCCGTTGAACAGCGCCATCTTCCACACCAGCGCCGCGACGACGTAGGACACCGCGGCCGGGATGAGGAACACCGTCCGGAAGAACGCCCGGCCGCGGCGGATGCTGTTGATCAGCACCGCGAGACCGAGCGACGCGATGAAGGTGATCGGCACGATGAAGACCGTGAAGATCGCGATCGTCGACAGCGACGTCAGGAAGGCGTCGTCGCCGAGCAGGAACGCGTAGTTGCCGAAGCCGATCCAGTTCCCGAGCGTGATGGTGCCGCGGGCGTCGTTGAAGCTGAGCAGGAAGCTCCAGCCGATGGCGACGTACTTGAACAGCCCCAGCCCGAGCACGACCGGTCCGGTGAGCACCGCGAACGCGCCGATCGCGCGCCAGTCGCGACGCCGGCGCCGCTTCTTCGCCGGCGTCACCGGGACCGCCGGGGCCGCCACCACGGCCGTCATGCCAGCTGCTTGTCGACTTCGGCCTGTGCCTTCTTCGCCGCGTCGCCGAGTTCGGCGGCCGGGTCGGCCTGCCCGTTCGCGATCTTCGTCGCGGCCTGCAGGAACAGCGTCGCCGACGCCTTGTTCCACAGGCCCGCGTAGGACTTGCCGAACTGCTGCGAGATCGTCACGGCGTCCTTCGCCGGCCCGCTGGAGAACTCGGTCGTCCGCGCCGCGACCTGTTTGCGGGCCGGGATGTGGAAGCCGTACTTGACGCACCAGTCCTGCTGCAGACCGGCGTTCTTGATCCACAGCCAGTCGATGTACTTCTTGACGGCATCGAGGTTCTGGGACTTCGCATTCGCCAGCTGGTACCAGCCGCCGACGCGGGCGACCTGCTTGCCCGCGTCCCCGAACTTCGGCCACGCCACGACGCCGAAGTCGTCACCCAGCGCCTTCTTGATGTCCGGCAGCGACCACAGGCCGCCCCACTGCATCGCGGTCGCGCCGTTGGCGAACGCGCCCGGGTCGGACCAATCGGTCGGGTAGCCCTGGAGCAGGCCGCCGGTGTCGTGCAGCTGCTTGAGCCCGCCGATCGCGGCGATCGCCTCGGGCGAGGCGAACGCGACCTTCTTGCCGCTCGAGTCGAAGAAGTCGCCGCCGGACGACCAGAGCAGGAGCGTCGCCGCTTCGCCGACACCGTCGGTGCCGACGTACAGGCCCTTCTGCTTGCCGGTGGTCAGCTTCCGGGTCGCCTCGAGGAGCTCGGCGAACGTCCGCGGCGGCTGGACGCCCGCCGCCTGCAGTGCGCTTTTGCGGTAGTACAGCATCATGACGTCGTCGATCATCTTGACGCCGTAGACCTTGCCCTCGACGGTCGCGGTGTCCAGCGCGGCCGGGCTGAAGTCGGCCTTGACCGGGCCGACGACGTCGTCGAGCGGCGCGAGCAGGCCGTTCTTGACGTTCTGGTACCGGAAGTCGCCCAGCTCGAACAGGTCCGGGGCCTGCGCGGTGAGCATCGCCGAGTTCAGCTTGGTCTCGTAGTCGCCGGCGATCCAGCTGACGTTGACCGCGATATCCGGGTTGGCCTTGGTGAACTCCTGCGCGTACCGCTGGACCGCTTGCTGCGTCCCGGATTCGCCGTACGCGTGGTACCACTGCTGCAGCGTGGTCTTCGCCCCCGAAGCGGCGTTCTTGTTCAGCGGGTCCGAAGTGCAGCCCGCGAGGGCCGCTCCCCCGGCGAAGAGGACGGAACCCACCAGGAAGCTTCTGCGATTCATGGGGCTCACGAGGTTCTCCTTAGACGCTGTCGGACACGAACAGGCTTTGCACGGCGACGGCGGCGGCACCACGGGCCCACTCCTCGAACGGCAGCGGCCGGATGACCAGGCCGCAGCGGGCGGCGCTGGCGAACGCCTGGACCGCGAAGGTCCGGCGGATCTGCTCCTCGAACAGGTCGTAGGTGGCGACGCCCTCCCCCGAGACCACCACCCGTTCCGGGCCGAACAGGTTGACCAGCGCGGCCAGCCCGAGGCCGATCGCGTGGCCCGCGGCGGCGAAGACCTCCCGCAGCGGCTCATCGCCGCCCCGGGCGCGCATCACGGCGTCGTCCATCGACAGCGCGGGTTCGCCGGTGACCTGCCGGGCGCGCGTCAGAATCGCTTCGGTGGACGCGATCGCCTCGACGCAGCCCCGCCCGCCGCAGTGGCACGACGGCCCGCCGTCGGCGACCGGGACGTGCCCGATTTCGCCGGCGACGCCGTGGGCGCCGCGGACCAGACCGCCGTTGACCACGAGTGCGCTGCCGATCCCCGTCCCCACGGTGACCAGCGCGAACGACGACGCCCCGACCCCTTCGCCGAACCACTGCTCGGCGACGGCGAGGGCCTTGACGTCGTTTTCGAGGGTCACGGTCAGCCCGGTGGCCTCCTCGAGGAGTTCGGCCAGGGGAACGTCCCGCCAGCCGAGGAACGGGGAGTACCGGACGACGCCGGAGGCGCGGTCGACGTCGCCCGACACCGCGACGCCCAGGCAGTAGGCGCGCTCGCGGAGGTCGCCGGACAGCAGCTCCCCGGCGAGATCGGCCAGTGCGCGGACGACGTGATCGACGTCATGGCTGGTCAGCGCGTGGTGGGCGCTGGCCCGGACGTCGGCGCGCAGGTCGGTGACCACGCCGATCAGGTCGTCACCGGTGATCTTGACGCCGACGAAGTACTCGCGGTCCGGGCGGATGGCCAGGGGGTTCGCCGGGCGGCCGGCGCCGGGGGCGGTGCGACCTCCGGAGGCGAGTTCTTCGAGGTAGCCGGCCTCGATGAAGGGCCGGGCGGCCTTGGTGACCGCGGCGGAGGAGAGCCCGGTGCGGCGGGCGACGTCGACCCGCGAAACCGGCCCTTCGGTCAGGACCGTGGTGAACACGGTCGCGGCCGCGGGGCTGGTGATCGGCGCCCTTGCCGGTGCACTGCGAGGCATGGCCGGAAGGGTAGAGAGATTTAATTAACTTCGTCAAGAATTTATTTCTGCGCTGGTCAGCTCTACGCTGTCGGGCATGTCGCTCGTCGAACACGCCCCCGCGCACCGGCTCTGGCTGCTGCGCACCCCCGAGAGCTCGTACGCCTTCCGGCTGGACGCCGACGACCGCCCGCGGCACGTCCACTGGGGCCCGCCGCTGACGCTGGCCCAGGCCACGCAGGTCGCCGCGCGCCGCAACCCGGCCGACAGCAGCTTCGACGAGCCCGGCGACGAGCGGCAGGAACTCCCGGCCGAGGGCGGCGCGTTCTTCGGCGTCGCGGCACTGGCCGTCCGGTACTCCGACGGCACTTCGGCGCTCGAGTGGTGCTACGACGGCTTCGCGCTCGAAGACGACACGCTCGTCGTGCGGCTCGCCGACCGGTACTACCCGCTGGAGCTGTCCCTGCACTACCGCGTCCGCGGCGACGTCGTCGAACGCTGGACATCGCTGCGGCACACCGGTTCGGAAGAGCCGATTGCGTTGCTGCGCACGGATTCCGCGTCGTGGACGCTCCCCCGGCGCGACGACGTGCGGCTGAGCCGGACGTCCGGCGCGTGGAGCGCCGAATACGGCGTGCTGCGGGAACCGCTGCCGGTCGGCGAAACCACGCTCACCAGCCGTCGCGGCGCCTCCAGCCACCAGGTCAACCCGTGGGTGATGCTCGACGCGGGCGACGCGACGGAGACCGACGGCGAGGTGTGGAGCAGTGCGCTGGCGTGGAGCGGGAGCTGGCGGATCACCGTGGAGCGCACGCACACCGGCCGCGTCACGTGGACCGGCGGGTTCGGGCACGAGCACGTCGCCTGGCGGCTGCAGCCGGGCGAAACGTGGGAGACGCCGGTGTTCGCCGGGCTCTACGCGGCGGACGGCTTCGGCGGCACGAGCCGGCGCTGGCACGCCTACGTCCGCGAGTTCGTCCAGCCGCACCCGGGCGAGCTGCGGCCGGTCGTCTACAACTCCTGGGAAGCGACCGGCTGGGACGTCGACGAGCGAACCGAATCCGAGCTGGCGGCCGCGGCGGCTCGCGTCGGAGCCGAGCTGTTCGTCATGGACGACGGCTGGTTCGGCGCGCGCACCGGCGACTCGGCCGGGCTCGGCGACTGGATCGCCAACGAGCAGCGCTTCCCGGACGGACTGGGGCCGCTGGTCGACGCGGTCCACGCACACGGGATGCGGTTCGGGTTGTGGGTCGAGCCGGAGATGGTCAACCCGGACAGCGACCTCTACCGCGCGCACCCGGACTGGGTGCTGCACATGGCGAACCGCTCCCGGACGACGTTGCGCAACCAGCTGGTGCTGAACTTCGCCCGGCCGGACGTGGCGGACTGGGCGCACAAGTGGCTCGACCGCCTGGTCGGCGAGCACGGCATCGACTACCTCAAGTGGGACATGAACCGCGCGTTCACCGAGGCGGGCTGGCCCGAGGCGGGCCCGGACGCGCAGCGGCTGTGGGTCGGCCACGTGCGGGCGGTGTACGCGATCCTGGACCGGCTGCGCACCGACCACCCGGACCTGCGGATCCAGGGGTGCGCGGGCGGCGGCGGGCGCACCGACCTGGGGATTCTCGCGCGTACCGACGAAATCTGGGCCTCGGACAACACCGATGCCGCCGACCGGATCACGATCCAGCACGGCTACGGCCAGCTCTATCCTGCGGGCACGATGTCGGCCTGGGTGACCGACAGCCCGAACCCGGCCACGCAGCGGGAGGCGCCGCTGAGCTTCCGGTTCCACGTGGCGATGGCGGGCGTGCTCGGCCTGGGCGGTGACCTGCCGCGCTGGACGCCGGACGAACTCGCCGAAGCGGCGTCGCTCGTGGCGCTGTACAAGGAGATCCGGCCCGTCGTGCAGCACGGCACGCTGTATCGCCTGGCGGATCCGGCGACCTCGGCGTTGACGGCGGTGCAGTACGTGCTCGGCGGCTCCGTCGTCGTCATCTTCTGGCGGCGGCCGACGGAGTTCGCGCGGCCGTTCACCCCGCCGCGGCCGGCGGCCCTGGATCCTGCCGGGCTCTATCGCGACCAGGACGGCGTCGTGCACCACGGGGCGGTGTTGCTGAGCCACGGGTTGGCCGTCGATCTTCCCGGCAGCGGGTACGCGAGCGCGGTGGTGCGGCTGACGCGTGTCGACTGAATTGTCGGTGCCGTGACCTAGGCTGTCGACGTGGCCAAGATCGCGGTGACCCGATGGATACCCGACGACGCGGTGAAGCTCCTCGCCGAGGCAGGCGAGGTGGAGGTGTCACCCGCCGATCGGCCGTTGACACGCGCCGAACTGCACGAGTTCGTCGGCGGTGCGTCGGCCGTGGTCGGGATGCTGCACGACCGGCTCGACGGCGCGCTGGCCGACGCCGCCGGTCCCGGGCTGAAGGTGGTCGCGAACGTCGCCGTGGGGTACGACAACGTCGACGTCCCGGCGCTGGCTTCCCGTGGGGTGGTCGTCACGAACACGCCGGGCGTGCTCACCGACGCCACCGCCGACCTCGCCTTCGGGCTGCTGCTCGCCGTCACGCGGCGCCTCGGCGAAGGGGAACGGCTGCTGCGCTCGCGCACGCCGTGGTCGTTCCACCTCGGCTTCCTGCTCGGCTCCGGGCTGCAGGGCAAGACGCTGGGCATCGTCGGGTTCGGGCAGATCGGGCGGGCGATGGCGAAGCGGGCGTCGGCGTTCGGGATGCCGATCGTCTACTCAGGACGGTCGAAGCAGGACACCGACGCCGAGTTCGTTTCGTTCGAAGAACTGCTGGCACGCGCGGACGTCGTCTCGCTGCACTGCCCGCTGACGCCCGAGACGCGGCACCTCATCGACGCCGCCGCGTTGCGGGCCATGAAACCCGGCGCGTACCTGGTGAACACGACCCGCGGCCCGGTCGTCGACGAAGCCGCGCTGGCCGACGCGCTGGAAGCCGGCGAGATCGCCGGGGCCGCGCTCGACGTGTTCGAAAAGGAACCCGAGGTCGAACCGCGGCTGCTCGGCCGGGACGACGTCGTGCTCAGCCCGCACCTGGGCTCGGCGACGGTCGAGACCCGCACCGCGATGGCCGTGCTGGCCGCGCGCAACGTCGCGGCGGTGCTCGCCGGGCGTCCCCCGCTGACGGAGGTGAAGCCGTGACCCGTGTCGTCATCGCGCCCGACAAGTTCAAGGGCAGTCTCACCGCGGTCGAGGCCGCGGAGGCGATCGCGCTCGGCGTGCGCGATGCCTTGCCGGACGCGGAAATCGTCACCTGCCCGGTCGCCGACGGCGGCGAAGGCACCCTGGACGTCTTGGAGGCCGCGGGCGCGCGGATCGTGCGGATGGCGGTCCGCGGGCCGCTCGAGGAGCCGGTTCAGGCGCGGTACGCGGTGCTGGACGGCACGGCGTACATCGAATCGGCGCGCGCGTGCGGCATCGAATTCGTCGAACCTTCGCCGGCGACCGCACTGGCCGCGCACACGTGGGGTGTCGGCGAGCTGCTGGCGGACGCGCTGATCCACGGCGCGAAGCGGCTCGTGCTCACGGTCGGCGGCACGGCCAGCACCGACGGCGGGGCCGGGATGCTGGGAGCGCTGGGCGCCGGCGTGCTCGACGCGTTCGGCGCGCCGGTCGGCCTGGGCGGCGGGACGCTGACGCGGGTGGCGTCGACGGAGCTGACGCCGGCGCGGGAACGGCTGGGCGGCGTGCACGTGGCGGTCGCGACCGACGTGACGAACCCGCTGCTGGGCCCGGACGGCGCGGCGGCGGTGTTCGGGCCGCAGAAGGGGGCCGGGCCTTCGGAGGTGGCGCTACTCGACGAGGGTTTGGGGCGGTGGGCCCACGCACTGCAGGTGGGCGGCGCGCCGGACGTCTCGCGGGTGCCGGGATCGGGCGCCGGGGGCGGGGTGGCGGCGGCGGCGATCGCGCTCGGGGCGGGTGTCGAGTCCGGGTTCGACCTCATCGCCGGGCTGACCGGGGTCGATCAGGCGCTGGACGGCGCGGACCTCGTGATCACCGGCGAGGGATCGCTGGACGAGCAGAGCTTGAACGGCAAGGCCCCGGCGGGCATCGCCGACCGGGCGCGGGCGCGCGGGGTGCCGCTGCTGGCGCTGGCGGGCCGGATCCAGCTCGACGCGGCGGGACTGGCGCGGCTGGGGGTGGTGGGGAGCAGCGCGCTGATCGATCACGCACCTTCGCTGGACCACGCTCGGGAGCATGCGGCGGAGTTGCTGCGGGGCCGGGCTGCGGAGCTGGTTCGCGCTTGGCGGAAGGAGTAGCGAGGGGGCTTCGGGAGGCAAATGGGGCGCGAGGAAGGCCGCACGCGAAAGTGACTGCCGCCTGGCCCGGCGGCGGGCGAGACGCGGGTCAGGGGCATCGCGAGGTTGTTTCGCGCATCGCGCGGAAATTGCTGCCGCTCGGCTGGCCGAAGCGCATCTCGCGGGGCTGGTTGGCGAATGGCGGGCTCGGCAGCCGCGGATGATTCGCTCCGGGCCGAAGCGGGTGGCCGCGCACAAAAGCACACCGGCGTCGAGGCCGCGAGCGGACGGGCCTTCCGCATCCGAGGGGCGAAAGGCCCGTCCGCCCCGGTCAGCTCGTGTGCTGGGGCAGCACGGCGAACGCCACGCCGCCCGCGTCGTCCTCCTGGACGTCGAGCACCTTGTCGTCCAGCAGCGCGGCCGCCTGGGGCTCGAGGAACACCTTCGGGCCTTCCTCCTCCCCCAGCACGCTGTCGCCCTCGGCCGGCTCGGGAGCCACCGACAGCGCCAGCTGGGCGCTTTCGCCGTCTGCGTTCTGGACCGCCAGGCGGAGCCCGGCCTCGCCCTCCCCCTGGCTCGTCAGGGCGGTGATCGCCTCGGCGGCGGCTTCGGTCACGGTCAGCATTTTTCTGCCTTCCCTTCGTCGCGGTCGATGCAGCCCCACGCTAGGGGCGGCCGAACGGGCGTGCAGTCTGAGCGGATCAGCCCTGCCGCGCCGCGCGAATGGCGTCCGCCACCGATTCGCCGGCGTAGTCCGGCCGAGCGTCCACCCCCGGGCTGGAATGGCGACGCGCCACGGCCTCCTCCGGGGCCACCGGCTCGAAGTCCGGCGGTGCGTCCTCGATCGTCTCGTCGAGCTCCGCCGCCGGCGTCGCCGCGAGCGGGCGCTCCGGGACCTGCTCCGGCTCGGCGTCCGGCACCTCTTCGGCCAGGCGCTGGTCCATCGGCTCGCCTTCGCGCATCTCCCGGGGCGTGGTGCCGTAGCGGTTCGCGGCACTCCAGTGCTCGGGCGGCTCGATGCCCTCTTCGAGCGAGTCCACGCGCAGTTCGTCCTCGTCCAGCGCCTCGCTGGGGCTCAAGCTCTGCGGTTCGGCCGGGTCACGGTCACTCACTGGCCCTCCTGGCGCATCGGAAAGTTGTCGTCGGCAAGTGACCTACCCCGGCCGGCGGGGCGGCGAAACCCGGCGGTGTCACCGGGATCACATTTCTTCAACCGGTTTAACACATTCACAAGTTTGTGAACGCGGGGTAGGTTGGGATCATGGCCACCACCAGGTGCGCACCGGGGCACCGGCTGCTCGCCACCGATCCGGACCGGCACCACGAGCTCGGCACCCACGCCGCGTGGTACGTCGTGGCCGGCGTAGTGACAACCGGCGTCCAGGCCGCTCTGTTCCTCCTGCTGCGCGACGAGCTCGGCTCCCAGGTGGCGAACCTGGTCGCGATCGCGCTCACCACGGTCGGGAACACCGAATTCCACCGCCGCGTCACCTTCGCCGGCCGCCCGAGCAACGCCGGGAAGCGGCACCTGCAGGACCTGCTCACCTTCGCCTTCTACGCCCTGTACGGCTCGGCCGTGCTGGCCGTCCTCGACGCCTTCGTCGACCGGCCGACGTCGTGGGAGGAAACCGGCACGCTGCTGCTGGCCAGCGTGGTCGGCGGGTTCGTGCGCTTCGCCGTGCTGCGCTGGTGGGTCTTCGCGCACCGCACCGGACCGGCCGCGGCCGCGCACACCGGCTAGCGTCTGGGGGCGTGGCCTCGGACGACATCAAGCCCCACTCGGGCGGCACCGAACCGGACTACCGCTTCACGCTGGCCAACGAACGCACCTTCCTCGCCTGGCTCCGCACGGCCCTCGGCCTGCTCGCGGGCGGCGTCGCCGTGCACCAGCTGGTGCCGGCGCCGGCCGCGGCGAGCGCGGTGCTCGCCGGGCTGTGCGTCGCGCTGGCCGCCGTCCTCGCCGCGACCGCGTACCCGCGGTGGCGGCGGGTGCAGATCGCGATGCGGGCCGGGGAACCCCTGCCGCGCAGCTGGATGACCCTGGCGCTGACGGGCGGCCTGCTGGCGCTCATCGTCGCCGCGGCCGTGCTGCTGGTGGTCTCGTGAGTGACACGGAAGGCTGCGGACGGTGACGGCCGCGAAAACCGGTCCGTCCGCCCGGCCGGCCCGCCGAGCCGGACGATCCGCCGCGGAGGACCGGCGCCGCCGGACGCGAATACCGCCGGTTCGCGATTATCGTGACGTCAAAAGTACCGCCAAGCAGCGGGAGCTCCGGCCGTGACCACCCCCGGAGGCGCTCAGGCGGAGCGTACCGGGCTCGCCTGGCGGCGGACCGCACTCTCGTCCGCCGCCTGCACGGTACTGCTGCTGCACGCCGCCGCCCAGCGCCATTGGGGTGGCTCCCTGGTCCCCGCGTTGCTCGCCGCGGGGACATCTGCCCTGCTGGCGGCCATCGGGATGCACCGCGAACGGGCCTTGCGCGCCGCCGAACCGGGGCCGCCGAGCCGCGTCCTGCCCGCGATCGCGTCGCTGGCCGTGACCGTGACCGCCGCTTCCGTGGTCGTCTTCCACTGACGGGTGAAGTCGGCACATCCTGAAACCGATTAATCGCAATGTGCGGGTCCGGGTCGCGGGAACATCACGGTCCCTACTGCTAACGGGGTATTGGTCGTTGAAATCTGGACTGACCCGCCTGGAGGTGCTTACGATTACCCTGCGTCGCACGGACCGCAGATGCGCCTCGATCATCCGGAGCGTCTGCGATGGATCAGTTACGGAGTGTTGAACCCCCGGCAGCGACGGTCGAGGGTCGGCCGGGGAGACGACCATGACAGCACCGCCGAGGACCACCGAACAATCCGCTTCCAGTGATCGCGATTATCGCACCCCCGAGTCATTGCCCCGCCCGGGCGGACGGCTCACCAAGGAGGACCTCGACCCCCTCGTCAAGGACGCGGGCGAGGGCAACCCGGCCGCGATCCACTCGCTGCTGCAGATGATCGAGCCGGTGGTGGTCCGCTACTGCCGCGCGCGCATGGGCGGCCGTGACCTGTCCTACCTCTCGGCCGACGACGTCGCCCAGGAAGTCTGCCTGGCCGTGCTCAAGGCGCTGCCCGACTACCAGGACCGCGGCGGCTCTTTCCTGTACCTGGTCCACGCGATCGCGGCCAACAAGGTCGCCGACGCCTACCGCGCCGTCGCCCGCGACCGCTCCGAGCCCGTCCCCGAGCTCCCGGAGCGCCCGCTGGTGGCCGGCAACGAGCCGGAGAGCCACGCGCTGCACCTCGACCTGGGCGCCCGTCTCGGCCGGCTGCTCGCCTCCCTGCCCCGGGTGCAGCAGGAGATCCTGACCCTGCGCATCGCCGTCGGTTTCTCGGCGACCGAAACCGCCGAAGCCCTGGGGATCTCCGCGGGCAACGTCCGGGTGACGCAGCACCGGGCGCTGACCCGGCTGCGCGGCATGATCCGCGACGAGGAGTTCTGACAGACCACTTGAGCGGCGGGCGGGGGAACCTCCGTTTACCCCCTGGAGGAGGTGACCCCGCCCGCATCCAGCCCGTAGGTCGTGCGGGCGTTGTGCTCGAAGACGGCCAGGCGCTCGGCGTCCGACAGCGAGCCCGTCAGGGCGATCGCCGCGTCGAGGACCACCTCGTAGGACGCCGCCAGTTCGCAGACCGGCCAGTCCGAGCCGAACAGCAGGCGCGCCGGGCCGAACACCTCCAGCACGTGGTCGACGTACCGGCGCAGGTGCCCGACCTCCCAGCCCGACCAGTCGGCCTCGGTGACCAGCCCGGACAGCTTGCACACGACGTTCTCGCGCGCCGCCAGCGCGGCCACGCCGGACGCCCACAGCTCCCAGTCCCCCGCCGCGATCGGGGGCTTCGCCGCGTGGTCGAGAACCAGGCGCAGCTGGGGCAGCCGCAACGCCACCTCGGCCGCGGCCGGCAGCTGCGCGGGGCGGACCAGCAGGTCGAACGCCAATCCCGCCGCCGCCACGGTGCTCAGCCCGGCGACCACCTCCGGCCGCAGCAGCCAGTCGTCGTCCGGCTCGCCCTCCACCTGGTGCCGGATCCCGGCCAGCGGGCCCTCGAGGGCGGCCAAGCGGTCGGCGACGTCCGGAGCCGTGAGGTCCACCCAGCCGACCACGCCCGCGATCACGGGCTCCGCCGCCGCGGTCGCGAGGAACTCCGCCGTCTCCTCTTCCGAGGACACCGTCTGGACCAGGACGGTCGCGTGCACGCCCGCCGCCTTCGTCACCGCGCGCAGGTCGTCGACCGTGTACGGGCGGCGGATCGGGTCCATGGCCTCCCCGGCCATCCACGGGTACTCGCGCCGCGTGGGGTCCCACAGGTGGTGGTGCGCGTCGATCATGAGACTCCTTCGGCGATGACGACGTCGGCGCGCAGCAGTCCCGCGTCGGCCAGCTCGGTCCACAGGGCCGGTGGCACGACCGCCCGGGCCCGGCGCGCGTTCACACCCACCTGCTCCGGATCATGCGCTCCGACGACCACCGACGCGACCACAGGATGCGCCATCGGCAGCGCCAGCGCCGCTTCGGGCAGCTCGACGCCGTGCCGCGCGCAGATCTCCGCGATCCGCCCGGCCCGCTCGACCAGCTCCGCGGGCGCTTCGGCGTAGTCGTAGACCCGGCCCGGTTCGGCGGTCGCCAGTATCCCGCCGTTGAACGCGCCCCCGACCACCACGCGGACGTCCCGCGCGGCGCACAGCGGGAACAGCTCGTCCAGCGCGGGCTGGTCGAGCAGCGTGTAGCGGCCGGCCACCAGCAGGACGTCCAGGTCGGTGCGGCGGACGAACTCGGCCAGCATCGGCGCCTGGTTCATCCCGGCCCCGAACGCGCCGATCACGCCCTGGTCCCGCAGCTCGCGCAACGCCGGGAACGCCCCCGAAACCGCCTCCTCGAAGTGGTCATCGGGGTCGTGGACGTAGACGATGTCGACACGGTCCAGCCCCAGCCGGGTCAGGCTGTCTTCGAGCGACCGCAGAACGCCGTCGCGGCTGAAGTCCCACCGGCGCTTGTACGCGGCCGGCACGGCGAAGCCCTGGTCGTCCCGGGCGCCGGCGCCGTCCGGGTTCGGCTCCAGCACGCGGCCGACCTTCGTCGAGAGCACGTACTCGTCCCGCGGGTACGTGCTCAGCGCCGCGCCCAGCCGGGCCTCCGACAGGCCGAGGCCGTAGTGCGGCGCGGTGTCGAAGTAGCGGACGCCCTCGTCCCACGCGCGCCGGACGGTCGCGGCCGCCGTCTCGTCGCTGATCGCGTGGTACAGGTTGCCCAGCTGCGCGCAGCCGAGCCCCAGCGGGGACAGGGAGAGTTCCAACGCCGTCACTCCTCCACCGGCAGTTCCATCACCTTGCAGCCGTCGACTTCGAGGACGTGGAACAGGCCGGGTCCGTTACGCCGGATCCTCCGGGAGGGGACGCCGGCGTCGCGCGGAGCCACCCGTTGTGGTGGGCGCTGGTGGGTCATCGCCCCTTCCCCGGCCGGGACATGGCACGCTGGGGAGCACCACCGAAACATCCGAGGTCTGTTGCAGGGAGGGCGGACGCGATGCCCGTCACCGATGTCGCGATCGACAAGATCAAGGACATGATCATCACCGGCGAGCTGGCGCCGGGCGACCGGCTGCCGAAGGAGGCCGAGCTGGCCCAGCGGCTCGGGCTGTCGCGCAGCTCCCTGCGGGAGGCCGTCAAGGCGTTGTGCCTGATCAGGGTGCTCGACGTGCGCCAGGGCGACGGCACGTACGTCACCAGCCTCGAGCCCAACCTGCTGCTCGACGCCATGACGTTCGTGGTCGACTTCCACCGCGACGACACCGTGCTCGACTTCCTGGCCGTGCGCCGGATCCTCGAGCCCGCCGCGACCGCGCTGGCCGCGCTGCACATGAGCGACGCCGACATCGCGGAGCTGGGCACGCTGCTCAGCGAGCTGGAGGACTCGCCGACCGTGGAAGCGCTGGTCGCCAACGACCTGCAGTTCCACCGCAAGATCGCCGACGGCTCCGGCAACCCCGTGCTCTGCTCGCTGCTCGACAGCCTCTCCGGGCCGACCGCCCGTGCCCGGATCTGGCGCGGCCTCACCCAGGAGGGTGCGGTCGCGAAGACCCGCGAACAGCACACGGCGATCTACGAGGCCATCGCCGCGCGCGAGCCGGAACTGGCCCGCTCGTGGGCGACCGTGCACGTCGCGGGAGTCGAGCAGTGGCTGCGCAACGCCCTGGGCACCGCGGACGACCCGACGGCGCTCGATCCGGCAGGGCCGGACCCGGACGCCGAGCCGGCCGCGGAAGCCTCGTAGCACACGCACTCCTGAGAACGTCGGATCTTCACGGGGTGAGCGTCAGGTCTGGGGCTTTCCGCCCGCGTACCGGGCGATGATCAGCGCGACCAGGATGATGGCGCCGTAGATCGCCCCCTGCCACTCCGCCGTGACGTGCGCGTAGTTGAGCAGGCTGGCCACCGACGACAGCAGCAGGACGCCGGTGAGGGCGCCGACCAGGGTGCCCTTGCCGCCGTCGAGCGAGACACCGCCGATCACCGCCGCCGCGAACACCTGCAGGATCATGCCCGATCCCTGGTTCGCGCCCAAGGCCCCGACGTAACCGGTGTAGGCGAGCCCGCCGATCGCGGCGAGGACCCCGGCGACGACGAACACCGCCCACGCGATCCGGTCGACGCGGACACCCGCCGCCCGCGCGGCCTCGCGGTTGCCGCCGATCGCGTACAGCGCGCGGCCGACGCGGTGGTAGCGCAGCACCCAGCCGGCGACCGCGAACAGCAGCGCCGCCAGCCACACCGACATCGGCAGGCCGAGGAACGTCGTGGTCGCCAGGTCGGTGAACGAGTCCGGCAGGTTGAACAGCGTCTTGCCCTTGGTCGAGCCGACCTGGACACCGCGCAGGACGGTGAGCATGGCCAGGGTGACGATGAAGGCGTTCAGCTTCAGCTTCACGATCAGGAAGCCGTTGACGAACCCGACCAGCGCCCCGCACAGCGGGATCACCAGCAGCCCGATCGCGGCGGGCAGCTCGACGCCGAAGCCCGCGGAGGCCGCCGGGATCACGACCATCGCACCCAGCGCGGGCGCCAGGCCCATCGTCGATTCCAGCGACAGGTCGAACTTCCCGGTGATCAGCACCAGCGACTCGCCCAGCACGACCAGCGACAGCGCCGCCGACGCGGTCAGGATGCTGACGATGTTGCTCCAGCCGACGAACGTGTCGTCGACCAGGCCGCCGATGACGAACACCACGACCAGCGCGGGCAGCAGGGCGAGTTCACGCAGCCAGACGGCTTTGCGGCGGCGCGGTGGCGCGGGGAGCTCCGTCTGCGGAGAGGTCATCACGTCGGTCACGAAAGCTCGACTCCTTCGATGTCGGCCACGAGGTCGCCGTCGGACCACCCGGCCTGGTGCTCGGCGACCACGGCCCCGGCGCGCAGCACCAGGACCCGGTCGCTCAGGCGCAGGTCGTCCAGCTCGTCGCTGACGATCAGCACCGCCTTGCCCTCGGCGCGCACCCGGTCGACGACCGCGAGCAGCGCCTCTTTCGACTTCACGTCCACCCCGGCCGTCGGGTTGATCAGCACGACCACCCGCGGATCGCCGATCAAGGCCCGCGCCAGCACGACTTTCTGCTGGTTGCCGCCGGAGAGGTCCGACACGGGCTGCTCGGCGCTCGCGGCCACGATGTCGTAGTCCTTCAACGCCTGCGACGCCCTCGCGAACCGGGTGCGCGGCGACGCGATCCCGCCACGGCCCAGCTTGTCCAAAATGGACATCGTCGCGTTGTCGGCGATCGAGTGCTCGAGGACCAGGCCTTCGTGGTGCCGGTCGCGCGGCACGCAGCCGATCCCCGCCCGCAGCGCCGCCGGGATGTCGCCCGGCCGCAGCGGCGAGCCGTCGACGCGGATCGTGCCCGCGGACGGCGTCCGCAGGCCGTAGACCGTCTCGGCGACCTGGTGCTTGCCGCTGGCGTTGCTGCCCGCGAGCCCGACCACCTCGCCGCGGCGCAGCCGGAAAGAGACATCACGGAAGCTGTCGCCGGACAATCCGTCCACCGAAAGGATCTCCGCGGCGTCCGCTTCCAAGGACTCCCGGGAAGCGGCGTCCCGGACCGAAAGACCGCCGGGTTCGCCCGTCATCGCGTCGACCAGCTCGGCCTTGCCGACCTCGGCCACCGGTGCGGTGAGCACGTGCTTCGCGTCGCGCAGCACGGTCACCGCCTGGCAGACCTCGTAGACCTCGTGCAGGTGGTGCGAGATGAACAGGAACGTCACCCCGCCCGCCTGCATCTGGCGCATCCGCTCGAAGAGCCGCTCGATGGCCTGGCTGTCCAGCTGCGCGGTCGGCTCGTCGAGGACGATGAACCGGGCGCCGTAGGACAGCGCGCGGGCGATCTCGACGAACTGCCGGTCCTCGACCGACAGGTCCCCGGCGGGGGTGTCGACGTCGACGTGCACGTCCCACGAGTCGAGCAGCTCGCGGGCCTTGCGCCGCAGGGACCTCCAGCCGATCGAGAACCCGCCGCCCGCCTGCCGGTTGAGGAACAGGTTCTCGGCCACGGTGAGCTGCGGGACGACCATCGCGTGCTGGTACACGCAGGCCACGCGCGCCTTCCAGTCGTCCTGCCTGGTCAGGGGCGGGGCCGGCTCGCCGCCGAACTCGACGTGCCCGGTGTCCGTGGCGGACAGGCCGGTGAGGATGGAGACGAGCGTCGACTTGCCGGCCCCGTTGCGCCCGACGAGCGCGTGCGACTCGCCGGGGTGCACGGTGAGGCTGACGTCGTGCAGTGCCACGGTCGGGCCGTAGCGCTTTCCGACACCGACAGCGCTGACCACCGGGACGGCGGATTCGCCGGCGGGCAGCGCGGTCACAGGTTGTTCCCCCAGAGGGCCTTGTCGTCCACGTTGTCCTTGGTGATGACGGGCGCGGGCAGCTGGTCCTCGAGGATGCCGGGGCTGATCTCGACGATGGTGCTGGCGTGGTCGGTCGGGCCCGGCTTGAACGTCTCGCCCGCCATGGCCTTCTTCAGCCAGTACAGGCCGTACTTCGCGTACGCGTCGGCCGGCTGGGACACCGTGGCGTCCAGCTCGCCGGCGCGGATCGCGGCCAGCTCCTGCGGGATGCCGTCGTTGGAGACGAGCACGATGTGCTTCGGGTCCCCGACCGGGAAGAACAGGTTCTTGCGCTTGAGCGCCTGCTCGGTCGGGGCCAGGTAGACGCCGCCGGCCTGCATGTAGACGCCCTTGATGTCCGGGTTCGCGGTCAGCATGCTGTCGAGGCCGGAAGAGGCCTTGTCGGCCTTCCACTCGGCCGGGATCTCCAGCACCTGGATGCCGGGGTACTTGGACTTCATGCAGTCGCGGAAGGCTTCCGAGCGGTCGCGGCCGTTGACCGAGGCCAGGTCGCCCATGATCTGCACGACCTTGCCGGACTTGACCTTCTCGCCGATCGCTTCGCAGGCCTTGGTGCCGTAGGCCTTGTTGTCGGCCCGCACCACCATGGCGACCTTGCCGCTCTCGGGGGCGACGTCGACCGCGACGACCGGCACGCCCTTGTTCTCCGCCTGCTTGAGCCCGGCGACGATGGCGGCCGAGTCCAGCGGCGTCACGACCAGGCCCTTGACGCCCTGGTTGAGGAACGTGCCGATGTCGGTGATCAGCTTCGCGGGGTCGCTGTCGGCGTTGACCGTCGGGAGGACGTCGACGCCCTCTTCCTTGGCCATCTTCGGGACGTAGTTGTTGTAGGCCTGCCAGAACGGCGAGGTCAGCAGGGGCAGCGTCGCGCCGACCTTGCCGCCCGCGCCGCCGCCTGCCGCCGGGGCGGCCGCATTGTCCTTGGTGGACCCGCACGCGGCCAGAACCAGGCCGCAGACGGCGGCCGTGGCGGCCACCTGGATCACTCTGTTGTGAAATACCACAGCGCGCACCGCATCCTCCTTGATGACAGCGGAAATCAAGTCTTGTTAGTCGTGGTGAACGGGACCGCGAGGACGCAGGCCGTACATGCCGCCGTCGACCGCGAGCGCGGTGCCGGTGGTCGAGGCGGAAAGGGGACTGGCGAGGTAGACGATGGCGTTCGCGACCTCGTCGGCGGTGACCAGCCGGCCCATCGGCTGGCGCGCCGCGAGGGCCGCGCGTTCGGCCGCCGGGTCGTCGGCGGTGTCGAGCAGCCGGCCCACCCAGGGGGTGTCCGCCGTGCCCGGGCACACGCAGTTGACGCGGATCCGGTCGGGCAGGTGGTCGGTCGCCATGGCCAGGGTCAGTGAGAGCACGGCGCCCTTGCTGGCCGAGTAGAGCGCGCGGCTGGGCAGACCCGCCCAGGCCGCGATGGAGCAGGTGTTGACGATCGCCGCGGACGGCGAGTTCTTCAGGTGCGGCAGCGCGGCCCGGGCGAGCCGGACCATCCCGACGACGTTGACGTCGAACACGCGGTGCCACTCGTCGTCGCCGTTGGCGGTGACGTCGCCCTGCGCGCCGATCCCGGCGTTGTTCACCAGGATGTCGAGGCGGCCGAACCGTTCCACGACGGCGTCGATCGCCGCGCGCACTTCGTCGTCCGAGGAAACGTCGCAGCGGAAGCCGTCGTCGTCCGGCTGTGCTGATGAGCCCTCAGCGGTAGAGCGCGCTTCGGGCTTGAGATCGAGCACCGCCACCTGCGCACCGCGTTCGGCCAGCAGGGTGGCGACGGCCTTGCCGATCCCCGAGGCGCCTCCGGTGACGGCGGCCACCAGGCCCTCGAATTCACTCACTTGCGGTCTCCGTCCACTCGGGACCGTCCGGGAAGCGGAACCGGCGCAGCGTGGCGTCGTGCATGCGCGCGGAGAACCCGGGTGCGGTCGGGGCGAGGTAGCGGCCGCGCTCGACGACGGCCGGGTCGGTGAAGTGCTCGTGCAGGTGGTCGACCCACTCGATGGACCGGTCCGCGTCGGTGCCGGACACCGCCACGAAGTCGAACATCGACAGGTGCCGGACGAGCTCGCAGAGCCCGACCCCGCCGGCGTGCGGGCACACCGGGACGCCGAACTTGGCCGCCAGCAGCAGGATCGCCAGGTTTTCGTTGAAGCCGCCGACGCGGGCGGCGTCCAGCTGCAGCACCGAAATGGCGTCCGCCTGCAGCAGCTGCTTGAACACCACCCGGTTCTGGACGTGCTCGCCGGTGGCGACCTTGATCGGCGCCAGGGCTTTCGCGATCGCCGCGTGGCCAAGAACGTCGTCCGGCGAGGTCGGCTCCTCGATCCAGTACGGGTCGAACGGCGCCAGCGCGGTCATCCAGGTGACCGCGGCGGAGACGTCCCAGCGCTGGTTGGCGTCGACGGCGATCCGGATGCCGTCGCCGACCGTCTCGCGCGCCAGCTTCATCCGGCGGACGTCGTCCTCGAGGTTGCCGCCGACCTTCAGCTTGATCATCTCGAAGCCGTCGGCGACGGCCTGCTCGGCCAGCCGCACGAGCTTGGCGTCGGCGTACCCGAGCCAGCCGGGTGAAGTGCTGTAGGCGCGGTAGCCGTTCGCCTGCAGCTGCTTCTCCCGTTCGGCGCGGCCGGGTTCCGCGCGGCGCAGGATGTCCAGGGCTTCGGTTTCGGTGAGCGCGTCGGTGAGGTACCGGAAGTCGACGAGCGACACGAGTTCTTCGGGGGTCATCCGCGCGGCGAACTGCCAGACCGGCAGGCCGGCGCGGCGCGCGGCGAGGTCCCACGCGGCGTTGACCACCGCCCCGACGGCCATGTGCGCGACCCCCTTTTCCGGGCCCAGCCAGCGGAACTGCGAGTCGCCGACGAGCGTGCGGGACAGGTCGCCGAGCGCGGCCGCGTCCTCCGGGACCTCGCGGCCGACGACGTGCGGGGCCAGCGCGCGGATCGCGGCCGCCTGGACGTCGTTCCCGCGGCCGATGGTGAACGCGAGGCCGTAGCCGTCCGGGCCGCCGTCGGCGTGCAGCACGACGTACGCGGCGGAGTAGTCCGGGTCGGGGTTCATCGCGTCCGAGCCGTCGAGCTCCTTCGACGTCGGGAACCGGACGTCGAGGACCTCCATGCCGATGATCTTCGCCATGGTCAGGCCTGCCTCGCGGTCTGGCGCTGCCGCCCGAGACCGTCGATCTCGAGCTCGATGACGTCGCCGTCGCGCAGGTACGGCTTCGGGTCGGGCTGCCCGAGCGCGACGCCCTCCGGGGTGCCGGTGTTGATCAGGTCGCCCGGCCGCAGCACCATCACCTGGCTCAGGTGGTGGACGATCTCGGCCACGCCGAAGATCATGTCCTTGGTGGACGAGTCCTGCTTCTTCTCGCCGTTGACCCACAGCCGCAGGCCGAGGTCCTGCGGGTCGGGCACCTCGCCCGCCGGGACCAGCGCCGGGCCGAGCGGGTTGAAGTTCTCGCACGACTTGCCCTTGTCCCACTGCGGGGTGCGGAACTGCAGCGCGCGCTCGGAGACGTCGTTCGAGACGACGTAGCCGGCCACGTGCTCCAGGGCGTCGTCGACGCTCTCGAGGTAGCGGGCGGTATTGCCGATCACGACGCCGAGCTCGACCTCCCAGTCGGTGCTGACCGACCCGCGCGGGATGAGGACGTCGTCGGACGGGCCGACCACGACGTCCGGCGCCTTCATGAAGACGACCGGTTCGGTGGGCGGGGTCGCACCGGTTTCCTCGGCGTGGCGGCGGTAGTTCATGCCGATGCAGACGACCTTGCCGGGCTGGGCGATCGGCGAGCCGACGCGCAGCCCGGTCTCCGAAGCGGCCGGCAGTTCTCCCGCGGCAAGGGCGGCGGCGGCGCGCGCGATCCCGTCCGCGGCGAGGAAGCCGCCGTCGATGTCGGCGGTGAGGCCGCCCAGTTCGTAGGTCGTGCCGTCGCCGGCGCGCACGAACGGACGCTCACTCCCCGGCTCCCCGAGACGCAGCAGCTGCACGGATGTTTCCCTTCACCCACACCGACCAGACATCCGATGTATATCGCAGTCGAGACCGTCGATCCAGAGGCTTCGCCGAATCGGTCGCAAAATTGATCGGATCAGTGTCGGTTCCTGACCGGGTGACCACGGGGTGTCACCGGTCACAGCCGGAATAGCACCGGGGCCCTTCCCGCTGGTCCACGGAGAGGGGACGAAGGGACGTGCATGACCATCGCGGCGGAACCTACCGCGCCGAGCCGGCGGGCGCAGCTGAAGTTCGTCCTCGTCCTGGGCGGCCTCACCGCGTTCGGGCCGCTGTCGATCGACATGTACCTGCCCGCGCTGCCCCGGATGGCGGCCGACCTGCACGCGGCGGACAGCACGGTCCAGCTGACGCTCAGCGCGTTCATCGTCGGACTGGCCCTGGGCCAGCTGGTGCTCGGCCCGCTGTCGGACGCGCTGGGCCGCCGTCGTCCGCTGCTCGCCGGGCTGGTGCTGTACGTCGTGGGCTCGGTGCTGTGCGCGGTGAGCCCGGACGCCTGGCTCCTGGTCGCGGCGCGGCTCGTGCAGTCGCTCGGCGCCGCCGCGGGGATCGTGATCGCGCGCGCCACCGTGCGGGACCTGTTCTCCGGGACCGCGATGACGAAGTTCTTCTCGACGTTGATGCTGGTCAGCGGCCTGGCGCCGATCCTGGCGCCGCTCATCGGCGGGCAGCTGCTGAACTGGACGTCGTGGCGCGGGGTGTTCGTCGTGCTGACGGCGTTCGGCGCGCTGCTGCTGGCCGTGGTGGTGTTCTTCCTGCCGGAGCCGTCGGCCGCGCGGTCTCCGCTCCGGCTCGGCCCGGTGCTGCGGACGTACGGGCGGCTGGCGCTGGACCGGTCGTTCGCCGGCTACGCGCTGGCGTCGGGGCTGCTGTTCGCCTCGATGTTCGCCTACATCTCGGGCTCGTCGTTCGCGTTGCAGGGCGTGTACGGGCTCAGCCCGCAGGCCTACAGCGTGGTGTTCGGGGCGAACGGCGTCGGGATCGTGCTGGCGGGTCAGCTCAACGGCCGTCTGGTCGGGCGGATCCGGGAGCGGGCGCTGCTGCGCTCCGGCCTGCTGCTCGGCGTGACCGGCGGAGCCTCGGTGCTGGCCTCGGTGCTTTTCCACGCGCCGCTGGCCCTGCTCCTGGTGTCGCTGTTCCTGCTGGTGTCGAGCATCGGCCTGGTGATGCCGAACGCGAGTTCGCTGGCGCTGGCTTCGCACGCGCGCTCGGCCGGGGCGGCTTCGGCGCTGCTGGGCGTGCTGCAGTTCGCGGTGGGCGCGGTGGCGACGCCGCTGGTCGGCCTGGGCGGACCGGGCACGGCGGTGCCGATGGCCGCGACCATGGCCGGGTTCGCCGTCCTGGCGCTGGTGGCCTACCTGGCGCTGACGCGCCCGGCTACTTCCTGAGCAGGCGCTCCAGCTCGTCACCGGCGGGTTCGTGGCCGGCGTCGGCGATCCGCTGCAGCTGCAAGAGGTCTTTCGCGGCGACCGCCCGGCGGGTGAGCAGCTCGCCGGCGTGGTCGCAGCCTTCGTCCAGCAGCTCGCTCAGCTCCTCGACGTCCCCGCGGGCGTCGGCGAGGTCGGCCAGCCGGTCGAGCGCGGTCTCGTTGCCCTCGTCGGCCAGCGCACGCAGGGTTTCGTGATCGGTCATGCGGCCAGCATGCAACCTTGCCCCCAGGGCAAGGTCAAGTGCGACGATGGCGAGGTGCTCACCATCGGACAGCTCGCCGGGTACGTCGGGGTCACGACCAAGACGATCCGCGTCTACCACGCGAAGGGCCTGCTCCCGGAGCCGGACCGCGACCGTTCCGGCTACCGGCGGTACCGCGCGTCCGACGCGGTCGAGCTGATCAAGATCCGCACGCTCGCCGAGGCCGGCGTCCCGCTGGCCCGCATCCGCGAACTCCGCGCCGGCGACGGGCTCGCCGCGGCGCTCCGGCGGATCGACGACGACCTGGCCGCCCGGATCGAGGCCCTGCAGGCCACCCGCTCCCGGCTCCGGCGCCTGGCCGACGGCGACCTTTCGCCCCTGCCGGACGAGGTGGTGGCCCACCTCGGCCGGCTGCCGGGCCTCGGGTTCAGCGAGCGGTGGGTGACGCTGCAGAACGACCTCTGGCTGCTGGTGTTCGCCACCCACCCGGAGACGGCACACCGCAACTTCCGCGACCAGTCGGCAATGCTGGGCGACCCGGCGTTGCTCTCCCTGGTCCTCGAGTACGACCGGATCCACGACCTCGACCCGCACGATCCGCGCGTCGAGGCGCTGGGTTCGCGGCTCGTCGCCGCGACCCGAGCCCGCTACGGCGCGGAACTGCCTTCGTACGAACGGGATTCCGCGATCCCGGCGCTGGTGCAGGGTGCGGTCAACGCGTCGTCACCCGCTTGGCGCCGGCTCGACGCGCTGATCCGCGAACGCCTCACACCAGCGAAGCCAACTCCGCCGTCCTGAGCTGCTCCGCCGTCACCTTCGCGTCGCCGTCGACCAAGGCACCCAAGGCATCCCCGTCGTCCCACATGTTCACGTTCATCGCCGCCGCCACTTCGCCCTCGTGCAGCCAGAACGCCGTGAACTCGCGGGACGCCAGGTCGCCGCGGACCACCAGTTCGTCCGCGGCCGGGTCGGCCAGGCCGCGGTATTCGCAGCCCAGGTCGTACTGGTCGGTGAAGAAGTACGGCGAGGCCAGGAACGGCTCGTTCTCGCCCAGCAGGTTCTGCGCCACGTGCGTGCCCTGGTCCTTGGCGTTCGCCCAGTGCTCCACGCGGACGCGCCGCCCGTACCGCGGGTGGAAGTGGGCGGCGATGTCGCCCACCGCGTAGACGTCGGGCGCCGCCGTGCGCAGGCCCGCGTCCACGGCCACCCCGCCGTCGTCGGCGAGCTCCAGGCCCGCCGCGTGGGCCAACTCCACCCTCGGGGCCGCGCCGACCGCGATCAGGACCACGTCCGCCGTCAGCTCTTCGCCGCCGCTCAACCGGACGCCGCGGACGCCGTCCGGGCCGCCCGTGATCTCCGCGACCTGCTCGCCCAAGCGGTAGTGGACGCCGTTCGAGACGTGCAGGTCGCGGAACACCCCGCCGACCGTCTCGCCGACCACGTTCGCCAGCGGCACCGGCACCGGGTCGACGACCGTCACCTCCGCGTTGTGCTTCCGGGCCGCCGCGGCCGCTTCGGAGCCGATCCAGCCGGCGCCGACGATCACCACGCGCTCGGCCGCGGCGAACGCCGAACGCAGCTTGAGCGAGTCGTCCAGGGTGCGCAGCGTGTACAGCCCCGGCAGGTCGCCACCGGGCACCGGCAGCGGGCGCGGCCGGGAGCCGGTCGCCAGCACCAGCCGGTCGTAGCGGTGTTCGCCGCCCGCGTCGTCGAGCACCAGCCGGGCGCCGAGCTCGATCCGGGTCGCCGTGACGCCGGCGCCGAAGCGGATGTCCTTCTCGGCGTAGAACTTCTCTTCGTGCACCCAGTCGGGTTCGTCGGCGTTGCCCAGCAGCACGCCCTTCGACAGCGGCGGCAGCTCGTACGGGCGGTGTGGATCCGCGCCCATCAGCAGGATTTCGCCGGTGTACCCGCGTTCGCGCACCGCGGCCGCCGCGGACGCCCCACCCAGGCCCGCACCGACGATGACGATCTTCCGCGGTTCCGACATCCAGACCTCCCGAAGACGGCTCGTGCCCCGGACGCTACTACCGAACCGGCCGCGCCACGACCGCAGCTACGCCGAAAACCCGCAAAGCGCAAGACAAAACTCGCGAGTAGGCAGATCGGGTGAACCCGCGTCATAGGGCCGCCGGGGTCCGCTCCCACCCTCGCACGGAGCACGACCACGACAAGGGAATCGGAGGGCGGCGACCATGAGTCGGGGCGAGTGGTCGATCGGCTGCCGGGATCTGGCCGGCAGGCGCAGGGATGTGACGGTGTTCGTCAGCAACGACAAGGTGGTGCTGGTCGCGCCGCCGGGCGAAGCGGCGGTGCTCGGGCCGCTCGACGTCGGACGGCTGCGGGCCGCCCTGCGGGACGCGGTCGTCGCGACGGCCGACGAAGAAGAAAGCTGATCGGGGGTTCCGAGGGGGCGCAGCCCCTTCGGCGGGGCCCGGGGTTCGACCCCGGACAACACTGACAACTATCGTTCCTACTTTCCAGTAGGTTAGAGTCGGGCCCGACGGAAGGGACCGGCCATGACGACCTACTTCGTGACAGGCGCAACCGGCTTCATCGGAAAACGCCTGGTCGCACGGCTGCTTCAGCGGCCCGAGACGTCCGCGGTGTACGCGCTGGTGCGGGAGACCTCCCGCGAGCGCCTGGCCGGCTTGGCGCGCGACTGGCCGGGCGCGGACAAGCTGCACCCGGTGCCCGGCGACCTCGCCGAACCCCGGCTCGGCGCCGACCCCGCCGATCTGCCCCACCTCGACCACGTCGTCCACCTCGGCGCGATCTACGACCTCACCGCCGGCGAGGACGCCAACCGGCGCGCCAACGTCGAGGGGACCCGCCACCTGCTCGCCTTCGCCGCCGCGGCGCGGGCCGGGCTGGTGCACCACGTGTCGTCGATCGCCGTCGCCGGCGACCACGCCGGGCGGTTCACCGAAGCCGACTTCGACCTCGGCCAGCGCTTCGGCTCGCCGTACCACGCGACGAAGTTCCAGGCCGAACAGCTCGTCCGCGAGCAGCCGCTGCCCTTCCGCGTCTACCGGCCCTCGGCCGTCGTCGGCGACTCGCGCACCGGCGAGATGGACAAGGTCGACGGGCCCTACTACTTTCTCCCGGCGATTTCGCGGCTGGCGGCGCTGCCCCGGCGGCTCCCGCTGGCCGCACCCGACCTGGGCGCGACGAACCTGGTGCCGGTCGACTACGTCGTCGAGGCGATGGAATACCTGATGCACCGGGACGCGCCCTCGGGGACGACCTACCACCTCGCCGCCGCGCGCCCCCAGTCGCTCAACTCCGTCTACAACGCCTTCGCCCGCGCCGCGGGCGGGCCGGTGATCCGGGCCGTGCTGCCCGCCGGGCCGTCGGGCGCGCTGCGGCGCGCGGGCGGCCGCCTGGCGCACGCGGCCGCGGCCGGGATCGACCGCGTGCCCGGCGGCCGGGGTGGCCGCGCGGCCGTCCTCGAGGAACTGGGCGTCCCCCTGGCCGTGCTGCCGCACCTGACCATGGACGTCGTCTTCGACACCGCCCGCACCACGACGGCGTTGTACGGCAGCGGCATCGAACTCCCCGAACTGCGGGACTACGCGGCGCCGCTCTACCGGTACTGGCGGGCCCACCTCGACCCCGACCGCGCGCGCCGCACCCACGGCCTGGCCGGGCGCACGGTGCTGATCACCGGCGCGTCGTCCGGGATCGGCCGGGCGTCCGCGCTCGCCGTGGCGCGCAAGGGCGCGAAGGTGATCCTCGTGGCCCGCCGCGCTTCCGAGCTCGAAGAGGTGCGGGCGGAGATCCTGGCGGCCGGCGGCACCGCCGCGGCGTACCCGTGCGACCTCACCGACGGCGACGCCGTCGACGCGCTGGTCAAGGACGTACTCGGTGACCACGGCGCAGTGGACGTGCTGGTGAACAACGCCGGCCGGTCGATCCGGCGCTCGGTCGCGCTGTCCACGCAGCGGTTCCACGACTTCGAGCGCACGATGGCGATCAACTACTTCGGGCCGGTCCGGCTGATCCTCGGCTTCCTGCCGTCGATGGCCGAGCGCCGGTTCGGCCACGTCGTCAACGTGACGACCCAGGGCCTGCAGACCGACACCCCGCGCTTTTCGGCCTACCTGGCATCGAAGGCGGCACTGGAGGAATTCGGGCTGACGGCCGGGCGCGAGACGCTCTCGGACGGCGTCACCTTCACGTCGGTGCGGATGCCGCTGGTGCGGACGCCGATGATCGCGCCGACCGGCTACCGCGGGATCCCGTCCAGCAGCCCGGAACGCGCCGCGGCGCTGGTGGTGAAGGCGTGCGAGGAGCGGCCGGAGATCCTCAGCCTCCCCGAAGGCCGCGCCGCCGAACTGGCGACGCTGGCCGCGCCGCGGCTCGCCCGGTTCGCCGCGCACCTGGCCTACCGGGCGGTGCCGGAGTCCGCGCCCGAGGCGCGCGGACTGCCCCGCCGGTCCGCCCCGGCGTCGGTCGCGGCGGCGGTGACCCGGCTCATCTGGCGCCATCGTGCTTGATTCCCGCGAATTCCGCCGAAACAGTGGCACGGGGGCGACGGTACTTCTACCCTCGCGCGAGTCCCGTGCACCCGTACGGGCTTCAACTGGGGAGTTCGGAATGCCGGAATTCAGCGTATTCAGCTCAGGGCAACGCAGCGCCGTGACCGACAAAACGGCCGTGATCGGCACCGCGCGGCGCACCCTCGGGTGACGTCCGGCGGACGCCACGCCGGTCTCCCGGGGTGGCGTCCGCACCGGTCCGCCGGGTGCGGCGCCCCGGCCGCTACCATCGCTTCCCGGGTGTGATCGGGAGCGGAAGGCGGGCGGGGCGTGGACGTGGCGAGTCCTGCGCAGGTCGCCGCGACGCCGGCGCCCGCCAGGCAGGCCCGGCCGCTGCTGCGCTGGAGCGTCCACGCCGGCTGGGTGCTGCTGCTCGCGCTGGCCACCGAACTGCGCGTCGGCCGGTTCGGCTTCCACCCCTCCGACCAGGGCTTCATCCTCGCCCAGGCGTGGCGCGTGCTGCACGGCGAAGTCCCGCACGCCGACATCATCTCGGCCCGCCCGCTGGGGTCCGCGGTGCTGCACGTCGCCGACTACGCGCTGCCGATGCCGCTGTTCTTCGGCTCCAGCTTCCTGTCCATGATCGAGATCACCGTGGCCACGATCGCGTTCGCCGCGCTGGTCACGCGGCGCCGGGTGCTCGAGTGGGGCCCGGGGATGACGGCGATGGTCGCGGCCGCGTCGCTGATCAACCTCAACGCGTTCCCGCTGATGGCCTGGCACACCGTGGACGGCATCGCGCTCACCGCGTGCGGTGCCTGGGCCCTGGACGCGGGGCTGGGCAGCGGCCGCGCGCTCGCCCGCCGCGGCGGGCTGGTGCTGCTCGGCTGCGCGGTGTTCGTCAAGCAGAGCTTCGCGCTGGCCGCCGTGATCGGCGTGCTGTGGCTGCTGCTGCACCCGGCCACCCGGGCGGGCGCGCTGCGCACGGCGAGCTGGTGGCGCCGGCTGGTCCTCGACCTCCTCGCGCTCGCCGCGCCCGGGCTGGCGTACGTGGCGTGGGTGAGCCTCGGCGGCGGCTTCACGGAGATGGTCGAGCAGCTCACCGGCGGCGTGCCCGCGTACGGCGAGCGGCTGCTCGGGCTGTGGCTCGACGACCCGGAGGTGCTGACCAGGGCACCCGTGCGGGAGCTGAGCTTCTTCGCCGCGATCGCCGTCGTGCTCCTGGCCGTCCGGCTGCCGGGTGACCGGCTGGGCGTGGCCGGGCGGATCGCGTCCTGGGTGCTGGTGTTCGCGGGTGCGGCGGCAGTGGTGTGGACCGTCGTCGACGGCCGGTTCACCGGCTCCTCGCGCTGGGCGGACGTCCTGTGGTGGATCGTCGCGGTCAGCGTGCCGGTGAACGCGGCCGTGCGGCGGAAGGTGCCCTGGGCCGGCCTGCTCGTGCTCGCCACCGGGTTCATGACCAGCCTGTCCTGGGGCAACGACACCCCGACGCTGCTCACCGGCACCCTGGCACTGACGGCGTTGCTGCTGCTGAGCCACCTGGTCCCGCCCCGCCCGCGGCCGGCCCGGCGCTGGGTGACGGCGACGGCCGGGTGTGTGGCGGTGGCGGTCTGCGGGTGGGTCGTCGTCGCCCGCCACGACCAGGCGGCGTACTTCGACCTCGGGCACGACCGGCTGACCGAGGACCTCGGGGCGGTCACCCCGGCGATGGCCGGCATCCGCACGAACCCCTCGACGTTCACCTTCGTCCGGCAGATCCGCGACTGCCTGGACCGCTTCCCGGCCGCGCGGACGGCGATCCTGCCGGACAGCCCGTTCGCCTACCCGGCGTTCGGCCTGCGCAACCCGTTCCCCCTCGAATGGCCGCTGCCGCTGGAGATCGTCGGCACCGCCCCCGAGCGCATGCTCGCGACGGCGGACGAGCTGAACCGCGAAGGCGGCTACCTGGTCCTGTTCGAGACGGATTCGATCCGGATGCTCGCGACGGGCGGCCCGGTGCCGGAGTCGATCCCGCCCGACACGCCGGTGTTCGACTACCTCGGCCTGGAGAAGGCGCTGCAGGCCCGGCTCACCGGCCGCGTCGTGACCTGCGGCAGCTTCGTGGGCAAGTACGCCACCTAGGACTCCCGCGCCGCTCCGGTGAACTCCCGGAACGCGTCGATCAGGATCCGCGGGACGTCGTCCTCCCCGACGCCGGCGAGGAGCTCGTCGAACCGCTTTCCTTCGGCGCCGACCTTGGCGCTGCGCGGGAACATCGCCTGCTCGTACTCCGTGAGGGCGGCTTCGGCGTCGCCGGGGTGTGCGGCGAGGGCGACGGCGAGCTCCGCGCCGTCGAGCATGGCCAGGTTGGCGCCTTCGCCGTTGGCCGGCATGAGGTGGGCCGCGTCGCCGATCAGCGTCACCCCCGGCACGCGCGCCCAGCGGTGCCCGATCGGCAGCGTGTACTGGGGCCGCAGGACGGGCTCGGTGTCGCCGTCGGTGATCAGCGCGGTGAGTTCGGGCGCCCAGCCGTCGAACTCCGCCGCGATTCGCGCGGCGGCCGCGGCGGGATCGGTGAAGTCGATGGCGGCGAACCACTCCGGCGGCCGGCTGAGCGAGACGTAGGTGTGCAGCGTGTCGCCGCTCTCGCGGTGGGCGTGGATGCCCTTGTCCACCGAGGGCACCATCAGCGAGCCGCCGCCGACCGGCAGGCGCTGTCAGTCCGCCAGCAGGTCGTCCGGGCTCCCGTTCGCCAGCTCCGCCAGGACGTCGAGTGCCGAAGCGAGCGTCGGCACCGGTGGGGCCGACACCGCGAGCCGGACCGCGTTCGGCGCGTGGCCCGGCAGGACCGCGAACGCCGCCGCCGGGGACAGGGCGATCCCCCGGCGGGCCGCCGCCGCGACGAACGTCTCCGCCCGCCAGCGGTCCGGCAGCTCCCACCAGCGGTGGTACGACGCCGGATCCCCGCGCAGGCCCGGCAGCTTCGCCGCCACCACGGCCGCGCGCACGGCCGCGTCACGGCGTTTCGCCGCCTCGACCTCGGCCAAGGTGCCGGTCACGATCCACTGCGTCGCCGCCTCGACGGCGAAGCGCGACGCGGCCCAGGCACCCGAGCGCACCGACGACGCCAGCCGGGCCGTCCAGGCCGGGGGCGGCGCCAGGAACCCCACGGTCAACCCCGGCGCGACCCGCTTGGACAGGCTGTCGACGAACACCGTGCGCTCCGGCGCGTACGCGGCGAAGGGGCGTACGTCGTTGCGCAGGAACGTGTAGATGCCGTCCTCGATCACCGGGAGGTCCAGGCGCGCCACGACCGCGGCGAGTTCGGCGCGGCGCTGCGGCGGCATCGTCGTGCCGAGCGGGTTGTGCAGTGTCGGCTGGACGTAGAGCGCGCGGACCGGGCCGGCCGCGGCGAGCGCCTCCGGCACCAGCCCCGACTCGTCGGTCTCGATCGGCACCAGCTCGACGCCGAGGCGCGCCGCGAGGCCCTTCACCACCGGGTACGTCAGCGACTCCACCGCGAGCCGCTCGCCGACCGGGACGAACGCGGCGATCGAAGCCGCGAGGGCCTGCCTGCCGGATCCGGTGAACAGCAGCGTCGCCGGGTCCGGGCGCCAGTCGCCGCGGGCGAGCAGGCCGGCCACCGCGTCCCGGGCCGGCGGCGTGCCCGCGGCGCCGATCGGGTGCAGGGCCGCGGTCAGGACGTCGGCGCGCAGCAACGGTTCGAGCGCGCGGGCCAGCCGCGCCGACTCCTCCGGCAGGACGGCGAAGTTGAGCTCGAGGTCCACGCGGGCGCCGCCGGGCTCGGCGAGCGCGGGTTCGGGCGGCGGTTTCGCCGCGCGGACGAACGTGCCGCGGCCGACCTCGCCGACGGCCAGGCCGCGCCGGACGAGCTCGCCGTAGACGCGCGCGGCGGTGGAGCCGGCGATGCCGCGCTGCCGGGCGAAGCGGCGCTGGGGCGGGAGCCGGTCGCCGGGGCGGAGGCGACCGGCCTCGATGTCGGCGGCGAGGGCGTCCGCGACGACGCGGTAGTCGTCCATGGTCACCTTCACTTCCGCCGGGAACGCTCGACGAGCATGATCCCACCCGGGCTAGATTGGCGGTGGAGGTGCCATGACCGACCAGATCTGGACCGAAGTCGACGACTACCTCGCCGGCGCCCTGCTCGCCCCCGACCCGGTGCTCGACACGGCATTGGCCGACGCCGACGCCGCCGGGCTGCCGCACATCGCCGTCGCGCCCAACCAGGGCAAACTGCTCAACCTGCTGGCCCGGCTCGCCGGCGCGCGCACGATACTGGAGATCGGCACGCTCGGCGGGTACAGCACCATCTGGCTCGCCCGCGCGCTGCCGGCCGGCGGCAAGCTCGTGACCTGCGAGTACGAGCCGAAACACGCCGAGGTCGCGAAGGCCAACCTGGCGCGGGCGGGCTTCGGCGAGGACGTCGTCGACATCCGCGTCGGCGCCGCGCTCGACACGCTGCCGACGCTGACCGGGCCGTTCGACTTCGTGTTCGTCGACGCCGACAAGGTCAACCTCGCCAACTACGTGCGCGCCTCGCTCGAGCTCGCCCGGCCGGGCACGGCGATCGTCGTCGACAACGTCGTCCGCCAAGGCCGGGTGGCCGACGCGGGCGACGACGACCCGAACGTCCGCGGCGCGCGCGAGCTGTTCGACCTGCTGGCCGCCGAGGACCGGATCGACGCGACCGCGATCCAGACCGTCGGCGGCAAGGGGTATGACGGGTTCGTGCTCGCCCTGGTCCGCTGACTCACCGCCCCGGCCGCGAGCCGCCCGGGGCGGGGCGGACCGGCAGGCCCTGGTGCGCGTTCGTCATGAACGCGCGCCAGATGTCGGCCGGGACGACGTCGCCGGTCAGCTTCCGGCCGCTCGCGTCCTTGAGCCGCCGCTCGTCGTCGGAGCCGACCCAGACCGCCGTCACCAGCTGCGGGGTGTAGCCGACGGCCCAGGCGTCCTGGTTGTCGGGGCTGTTGCCGTGCTCGGCTTCGCCGGTGCGCAGCGCGGCCGGGCGGCCGCCGGGCAGGACCGTGCCCAGCGTGCTGGTGACCTCCGCGGCGACGCGGCGGCTCCGGTCGTCGCCGCCGAACGCCGCGCGCGTGGTGTCCGGGCTTTCCCAGACGACCGTGCCGCTTTCGTCGCGCACCTTCGCGACCAGGTGCGGGGTGGCGCGCCGGCCTCCGGCGGCGAAGGTCCCGTAAGCGCCGGCGACGTCCAGCGGCCGCAGCGGGTACCGGCCGATGGCGATGCCCGCGCCGATCAGGAAGCCGTCCTTTTCGCGCAGGGTCGGGACGCCGTCGACGGCGTCCGGGATGCCGGCCTGCCGCGGCTTCGCTCAGCGCGTCCGGGCCGAGCTTCTTCGCCAGCGCGATGAACGGGCCGTCGGCGTGCGCCGCCATCGCCGAGCGCGGGGTGCACTTCGGGCCGCAGACGTCCGGGTACTGGAAGTTCTCGCCGAGGAACTCCTGCTTCGACGGCGACGGGATCGGCCGGTCCGGGTCGTAGCCGTGGCCCAGCGCCGCGGCGAGCGTGAACGGGTAGAACGCCGTGCCGAGCGCGTGCTGGCTGCCCGCGTAGTCGCGGACGCCCTGGTCACCGCCGTAGTAGGCGCGCACGGCCCCGCTTCCCGGGTCGATCGCGACGACGGCCCCGCGGAACTCTTTCGGCTCGCCCTCCAGCCGCTCCCGCAAGGCTTTCTTCGCGGCGTCCTGCCGGCTGCGGTCCAGCGTCGTCTCGACGGTCATGTTCCCGTGCTGGAGCCGGCCGAGCGGGAAGCCGTCCCGTTCCAGCTCGGCGAGGACCTGCTGCTTGATGTGGAACTCGTCGTAGGTGACGCGGCCGGCGCGGGTCTCCGACGGCGGCTGGATCTCGTCGCCGGGGTAGGCCATCGCTTCGTCGTCCTTGACGTACCCACGGCTCACGAGCTTGTCGCGCACGTACTGCCACCGCCGGGCGGCGTGGAGGTCGCCCGAGGCGGCGGGGTCGTGGACCGACGGCGACTGGATCATCCCGGCGAGGAAGGCGGCTTCGCTCCAGGTGATCGAGTCGTCGAGCTTCTTGCCGAAGTAGGCGTTCATCGCCGCCGCGGGGCCGAACGTGCCGCGGCCGAAGGAGATGATGTTGACGTAGCTTTCGAAGATCTGTTCCTTGCCCTGTTCCTGGGTGATCTTCGTGGCCAGCACGAGCTCGGCGAACTTGCGCCCGAGCGTCGCGTCGTCGTCGCCGGTGGACTTCTTGATGTACTGCTGGGTGATCCCGGACCCGCCGCCGACGCCGGTGAGGAACGCACGGCCGATGCCGGTCGGGTCGAAGCCCTGGTTGTCCCAGAAGGTCGGGTCCTCGGTGGCGATGATGGCGTCGCGCAGCTTCGCGGGCACCCGCGAGTAGGGGACGAAACTCCGGTCGCCGTCGGCCGGGATCACCTTGAACAGCTCGGACCCGTCCGCGTACTTCAGGACGACGGTCTTGCCGAGGCCGGCCAGCACGTCCTGGGGGCTGCGGACCTCGAGCACGAGGTAGGCGACCCAGAAGGCGATCAGCGGGCCGCCGACGAGGACGCCGAAGGTCCAGTAGGCGATCCGCCGGACGCGGCGCCACCTCGGGGTGCCGGGCTCGGCCTTTTCCGCGGGTTCCTTGGGTTGCTCGGTCGACAAGGTCACGAACGGATGACGACCGGACGGGTGAGAAGGTTCTGCGGAAGCCTGTTCGATTCCGATGAAGATTGAAACTGTCGAAAATCAGGACAGGAACGCGCGCAGCAGCGAAGCCGTGCCTTCGATGTGCTCCGCCATCGCCCGGCGCGCGGCGGGCGCGTCGCCGGCCAGGATCGCGTCCACGATCGCCTCGTGCTGGGCGTTCGAGTGCTCGAGGTTGGGCGGCAGCAGGGGGATCCGGTCGAGCAGCTGGTTGACGCGGGTGCGGGCGTCGGCCATCGCCGTGGTCAGCGAGCCGGACGCGGTCACCTCGGCGATGGCCAGGTGCAGCCGCGAGTCCTTGCGCCGGTAGTCGTCGAGGTCCGCGCCGGCGGCCTCGGCGAGGGTGCCGGTGAGGTGCTGCCGGTCGGCCGGGCTCAGCGACCGCGCGGCGGCCATCTCGGCGGCGCCGGTCTCGAGGACGTAGCGGAGGCTCAGCGCGTCTTCCAGCGAAGCGGTGTCGACCTTGCCGCCGGGCTCCGGCGGGGCGGGCAGGGTGTCGTGCACGAAGGTGCCGCCGTAGCGCCCCCGCCGTGACTCGACGTAACCGGCGTCGGAGAGCGCCCGGATGGCCTCGCGCAGCGTGACGCGGCTGACGCCGAGCCGTTCGGCGAGTTCGCGTTCGGACGGGAGCCGCTCCCCCGCGCCGACGACGCCCAGCCGGATCGCCTGCAGCAGCCGCTCGACGGTCTCCTCGAAAGCGTTGCCGGTGCGGACCGGCCGGAACAGCGCTTCGCCGGCATTCACCACCGAGGTCGACTCCATCCCGCGAGTCTAGGCGCCGCACGGAAGCGGCGGTCACCCTGCGTTCGCGGCGGTGTTCGCGACAGTGTTCGCGGTGGTGTTCGCCGCGCGGAAAACCGGTGGATCAGCACGGCCACGGTGAGCGACGATGGAGCGACCGACACCGAACATCGACGCAGGGGGCGATCCGGTGCACTTTCTGATGGCCGAGGACCTGGTCCACGAACGGGAGAACGAGTTGCGCCACGGCGTGCGCAACCGCCCACCCGGCCGCGCGACCCCGAGCCGGCGCACGGGGACGAGGAAACAGCAGTTCGGGTGGACGCTCGTGGAGGTGGGGCTGAAGCTGGCGGCGGAGCCGGAGAACCGGCCGGAGTGACCGTGCCATCCGGGGCTCCGCCACTCGGACTCCCCGAAAGACCGGCGCCCGCCGATCGCCACCGCTGCCGATCGGCGTGCTCCACCGGGCTCGTCAGCCGCGAGCTGTCAGCACTCGATGACGTTCACCGCCAGGCCGCCGCGGGCGGTTTCCTTGTACTCCACCTCGTGACCGGTGTCGCCGTGCGTGTCAGCTGATCACGGCGAGCGATCGAGCAGTATGGTCGTAGCGAGAGGAGGACGCATGGACGGTGACGTCAGGTTCGCCCGGCCGCTGATGAGCATGGCCGATGCCGCTCGACACCTGGGCATCCCGCAGCAGACTTTCCATCGCTGGGCGCGCGGATATCCCCGAGGCGGTCCACTCCTCCACATCTCCGAGCCGGAGAGCATCCGGCAGGCCAGCGTCCCTTTCATCGCTCTTGCCGAAGCGTGGGTCCTGGAAGGGCTCCGGCAGGCAGGCGTCCGTCCTCAACGAATCCGTCCCGCGCTGGCGCAACTGCAGCGGGAATTCGGTCGCGAGTACGTCCTCGTGTCGCCGGCCCTGGTGACCGACGGGATTTCGGTGCTGTGGGACTTCGCCAAGACCGAAGCCGGAGCCGGCCTCATCGAAGGACGTTCGGGTCAGACCGTGATCCGTGAGATCGTGCAGGACTACCTGACCTACGTGGGCTTCGGTTCCGACGACTACCCGAATCATCTGAAGCTCAAGACCTTCGAACCGTCGAAGGTCGCCATCGACCCCTACCGCTCGTCAGGGCAGCCGATCTTCGTGGGCTCCGGTGCACGCGTCTCCAACGTGGCAGCCATGCTGAAGGCGGGTGAAGAACCTGCCGTCGTCGCCGAAGAACACGGAATCGGCATCGAAGCCGTCCGCGCCGCCGCCCGCGTCCTCCTGGGCCGCGCCGCCTGAGTTCTACCTCGACGAGAACGCCGTCACCCGAACCGTACGGCGGTGTCTTGTTTCTCTCGGCTACGTCTGTCACACGCCACCGGAGGTTTTCGGTACCCGAGCCGAATCACTCGGCGCAGCGGATACCGAGTGGCTGCGCCGCATCGCCCGCACCGGCTGGGTGGTGCTGAACCGGGACGCCAAGATCATGGAGCGACCCGATGAATTGGCCGCTTACCGCTCCGCGAAGGTGCACATGTTCTACCTCCCTGGCGAAGCCACACGCGACCAGCTCCTGCACCTCGTCGAGTTCAACCTCGCGGAGATCATTACGCTTTCGGCCGATCGGACACCGGATGTCAGGAAAATCACCGGCCACGGAGTCGAGCGGTTCGTAGTGCGCAGGCGAAGACGTTGATCAGCACTCGATGACGTTCACCGCCAGGCCGCCGCGGGCGGTTTCCTTGTACTTCACGCTCATGTCCGCGCCCGTCTCGCGCATCGTCTTGATCGCCTTGTCCAGGGTCACCACGTGGCTTCCGTCGCCGCGCATGGCCATGCGAGCCGCGTGGATCGCCTTCGACGCTCCCACCGCGTTGCGCTCGATGCACGGAATCTGGACCAGGCCGCCCACCGGGTCGCACGTCAATCCCAGGTGGTGCTCCACGCCGATCTCGGCCGCGTTCTCCACCTGGGCCGGCGAACCGCCGAGGACCTCCGTCAGGCCCGCCGCCGCCATGGCCGAGGCCGAACCCACTTCACCCTGGCAGCCGACCTCGGCGCCGGAGATCGAGCCGGTCTGCTTGAGGATCGAGCCGATTGCGCCCGCGGTGAGCATGAACTTGACGATGCCGTCGTCCGACGAATGCCGGATGAAGCGCTGGTAGTAGTGCAGCACGGCCGGGATGATCCCGGCGGCGCCGTTGGTCGGCGCGGTGACCACGCGGCCGCCCGCGGCGTTCTCTTCGTTGACCGCGAGGGCGTACAGGCTGACCCAGTCCATCGCGTACAGCGGGTCGTCCAAGCCGTCCTCGGCCAGCAGCTTCTCGTGCAGCGCCTTCGCGCGCCGCGGCACCTTGAGGCCGCCGGGCAGGACGCCTTCGTGCGTGCAGCCGTTGCGGACGCACTCCGCCATGACCGCCCAGATGTCGAGCAGGCCGGAGCGCACTTCCGAAGCGCTGCGCCAGGACAGTTCGTTCGCCAGCATGATCTCGCTGATCGGCAGGCCGGTCGACGCGCAGTGGCCGAGGAGGTCCGCGCCGGTGCGGAACGGGTACGGCACCGGGGTCGAGTCCTCGACGAACACCGCGTCCGTCTCGTAGGACTCGTCGCGGACGAAGCCCCCGCCGACCGAGTAGTACGTCCGCTCGCGTAGCAGCGAGCCCGACGCGTCGAACGCGCGGAAGACCATGCCGTTCGGGTGCGCGGGCAACGACTTGCGCCGGTGCATCGTGAGGTCGGTGTCCTCGTCGAACGCGATCTCGTGCGTGCCGGCCAACCGCAGCCTGCCGGACTCGCGGATCTCCGCGACGCGCACCGGCACGGTATCGGTGTCGATCTCTTCGGGACGTTCACCCGAAAGCCCGAGCAGCACGGCCTTGTCGCTGCCGTGGCCGAACCCGGTCGCGCCGAGCGAGCCGAACAGCTCGGCCTGGACGCGGGACACCGAGGAGAGTTCCGCGCCGAGTCCGTCCACAAAGGTCAGTGCGGCCCGCATCGGCCCGACGGTGTGCGAGCTCGACGGGCCGATGCCGATGGAAAACAGGTCGAAGACGCTGATCGCCATTGATCCGCCCCTCCCTATCGCGCCAGCAAGGAGCTGGCTTCTTGCGCGGCCGGGCCCTGGTCGGCGAGGTGCTGCAGGTTCTCCGGCAGCTCCTCCCCACGGTAACCCTTGGTCTGCGCGTAGAGCCGTCCCGCGCGGTACGACGAACGCACCAGCGGCCCGGCCATCACCCCGGCGAAGCCCATCGCTTCGGCAGCCTTCGAGTGCTCGACGAACTCCTCCGGCTTCACCCACCGGTCCACCGGGTGGTGCCGGGCAGAAGGACGCAGGTACTGCGTGATCGTCAAGATCTCACACCCCGCATCCACCAGATCCCGCATCGCCGGAGCCACCTCATCGGGCGTCTCCCCCATCCCCAGGATCAGGTTGGACTTCGTCACCAAACCGGCCTCACGCGCCGCCGTGATGACCTCCAACGACCGCGCATAACGGAAACCAGGACGGATCCGCTTGAAAATCCGCGGCACCGTCTCCACGTTGTGGGCAAGGACCTCCGGCCGCGACCCGAACACCTCAGCCAACTGGGCAGGCTCAGCGTTGAAGTCCGGAATCAGCAACTCGACACCCGTACCCGGGTTCAGAGCGTGAATCTGGCGCACGGTCTCCGCATACAGCCACGCACCACCATCAGGCAGATCGTCCCGCGCGACACCGGTGACCGTCGAGTACCGCAAGCCCATCGCCTGCACCGACTCCGCGACCTTCCGCGGCTCAGTCCGATCCAGCTCAGCGGGCTTACCGGTGTCGATCTGGCAGAAATCACAACGACGGGTGCACTGGTCGCCGCCAATGAGGAACGTGGCCTCCCGGTCTTCCCAGCACTCGTAAATGTTGGGACAACCGGCCTCTTCACACACCGTGTGCAGACCCTCGCGACGCACGAGACCCTTGAGCTCGGTGAACTCCGGCCCCATCCGCACCCGCGTCTTGATCCACGACGGCTTCTTCTCGATCGGCGTCTCACTGTTGCGAACCTCGAGACGCAACAGCTTCCGGCCCTCGGGCGACGCGCTCATCGGGAAAGGTCCGCGTACAGCGGGTGCTTCTTCGCCAGCGTTTCGACGCGGTCGCGGAGCTTCGAACGCACGGCGTCGTCGAAGTCCGGTTTGAGCGCTTCCGCGATGACGTCGGCGACCTCGGCGAAGTCGTCGGCCCGGAAGCCGCGGGTGGCCAGCGCCGGCGTGCCGATCCGCAGCCCCGAGGTGATCATCGGCGGGCGCGGGTCGAACGGGACGGCGTTGCGGTTGACCGTGATGCCGACTTCGTGCAGCCGGTCCTCGGCCTGCTGGCCGTCCAGCGCGGACTGCACCAGGTCGACCAGCACCAGGTGGACGTCGGTGCCGCCGGTCAGCACGCGGACACCAGCCGAAGCGCAGTCGTCCTGCGACAGCCGCGCGGCCAGGATCCGCGAACCCTCCAGGGTGCGCTCCTGACGCTCGCGGAACTCGTCGCTCGCGGCGATCTTCAGCGCGACGGCCTTGGCCGCGATGACGTGCTCGAGCGGGCCGCCCTGCTGGCCGGGGAACACCGCCGAGTTGATCTTCTTCGCCAGCTCCTCGCGGCAGAGGATGAGCCCGCCGCGCGGGCCGCCGAGGGTCTTGTGCGTGGTCGTGGTGACGATGTCGGCGTGCGGCACCGGCGACGGGTGCAGCCCGGCCGCGACCAGCCCGGCGAAGTGCGCCATGTCCACCATCAGCCGCGCGTCCACGAGGTCGGCGATGCGGCGGAACTCGGCGAAGTCGAGCTGACGCGGGTAGGCCGACCAGCCGGCGATGATCAGCTTCGGCCGGTGCTCGACGGCCAGGCGCTCGATCTCGGCGAGGTCGACGATCCCGGTCTCTTTGTCGACGTGGTAGGCGACGACGTTGTACAGCTTGCCCGAGAAATTGATCTTCATCCCGTGCGTCAGGTGCCCGCCGTGGGCCAGGTCGAGGCCGAGGATCGTGTCGCCCGGCTTGAGCACGGCGAACATCGCGGCCGCGTTGGCCTGCGCGCCGGAGTGCGGCTGGACGTTGGCGTGCTCGGCGCCGAACAGAGCCTTCGCCCGGTCGATGGCGAGCTGCTCGACGACGTCGACGTGCTCGCAGCCGCCGTAGTAGCGGCGGCCCGGGTAGCCCTCGGCGTACTTGTTGGTCAGTACCGAGCCCTGCGCTTCGAGCACGCCCACCGGGGCGAAGTTCTCGGAGGCGATCATCTCCAGGGTGGACTGCTGGCGGTTCAGTTCGTCGGCGACGGCCGCGGCGACCTCGGGGTCGACTTCGGACAGGTGCTGGTCGAACGTCGTCATCAGTTCTCCTGGGTGAGCTGGGCGTACGCGGCGGCGTCGAGCAGGTCCGGCACGTCCCCGGTCAGACGCACCTTCAGCAGCCATCCTTCGGTGTAGGGGTCGGAGTTGATGACCTCGGGGGTGTCCGATGTGGTGCCGTTCACCTCGACGACCTCGCCGGAGACCGGCGCGTACAGCTCGCTGACCGACTTGGTCGACTCGACCTCGCCGAACACCTCGCCGGCGGTGATGGCCGAGCCCGCGTCGGGCAGCTGGACGAACACGATGTCACCGAGCGATTCGGCGGCGAAGGCGGTGATCCCGACGGTGGCCACGCCGTCCTCGACCTTCAGCCACTCGTGTTCCTTGGTGTACTGCAGGTTCTCGGGGATGCTCACAGGGAAAAGTCCTTACGCGCGGGAGTAGAAGGGCAGGGCGACGACCTCGACGGGCTCGATCCTGCCCCGGATGTCGACGGAGAGCTCGGTGCCGGGCTCGGCGTACGCCCGATCGACGTACGCCATGGCGATCGGGTAACCCAGCGTCGGCGACAGGGCGCCGCTGGTGACCTCGCCGATTTCGGTGTCGCCGGCCAGCACCGCGTAGCCGTGCCGCGGCGCACGACGACCGGCGCCCTTGAGCCCCACCCGCACGCGCGGAACGTCCTGCTTGGACCGCTCTTCCAGGGCCGCGCGGCCGACGAAGTCGCCCGGCTTCTCGAACTTGACCACGCGGCCGAGCCCGGCTTCGAACGGGCTCTGCCCGACGGTGAGTTCGTTGCCGTACAACGGCATCCCGGCTTCGAGGCGCAGCGTGTCGCGGCAGGCGAGGCCCGCCGGGACCAGGCCGTGCGGCTCGCCGGCCTCCAGGAGCAGCCGCCACAACGCGGGTGCCTCGTCGGCGTCGACGAACAGCTCGAAGCCGTCCTCGCCGGTGTAACCGGTGCGGGCGAGCAGGACGTCGTGGCCCTTCACCGACGCCGGGACGCTGGCGTAGTACTTCAGCGCGTCCAGGTCCGCGTCGGTGACGGCGCTCAGGATCTCGACGGCCTTCGGGCCCTGGACGGCGATCAGCGCGGTGGTCTCGGACCGGTCGTCGACGACGGCGTCGAAGCCCGCGACCCGCTCTTCCAGGGCGTCCGCGACGACCTGCGCGTTGCCCGCGTTCGCGACGACCAGGTAGTGCTCGTCGGCCAGGCGGTAGACGACCAGGTCGTCCAGCACACCCCCGGACTCGTTGCAGATCATCGTGTACCGCGCCCGGCCCGGCTTGACGCCGGTCAGGTTGCCGACCAGCGCGAAGTCCAGGACGTCCGCCGCCTGCTTGCCGGTGACGTGGATTTCGGCCATGTGCGACAGGTCGAACAGCCCGGCCGCCTCGCGGACGGCCTTGTGCTCGGCCAGCTCGCTGGCGTAGCGGACCGGCATCGACCAGCCGGCGAAGTCGGTGAACAGCGCACCGAGTCCCTTGTGGACTCCGTGCAAGGAAGTTTCGCGTGACACGGGTCAGCCTTCGTAAGCGTTGAGGGGCGGGCAGGAGCACACGAGGTTACGGTCACCGCGGGCGCCGTCGATGCGACGCACCGGGGGCCAGTACTTGTTCTTGCGCGAAACACCCGCCGGGTACACGGCCAGCTCGCGGCTGTACGGCTTGTCCCATTCCCCGACCAGCGTCTCCGCGGTGTGCGGGGCTCCGCGCAGCGGCGACTCCTCCGCGCTCCAGCGACCCTGCGCGACCTCGTCGATCTCGGCGCGGATGGCGATCATCGCGTCGCAGAACCGGTCGATCTCGCCCAGGTCCTCGGACTCGGTCGGCTCGACCATCAGCGTGCCCGCGACCGGGAACGACATCGTCGGCGCGTGGAAGCCGTAGTCGATGAGCCGCTTGGCGACGTCGTCGACCGTCACGCCGGTCTCCTTGGTGATCTGGCGCAGGTCGAGGATGCACTCGTGGGCGACCAGGCCGTCCTGGCCCGTGTAGAGCACCGGGTAGTGCGGCGCCAGGCGCGAAGCGACGTAGTTCGCGGCCAGCACGGCGACCTCGGTGGCCGCGGTCAGGCCGGGCGCGCCCATCATCCGGACGTAGGCCCAGGAAATCGGCAGGATCGACGCCGAGCCGTAGGGGGCGCCGCTGATCGGGCCGACCCCGGTTTCCGGGCCGGCGGCCGCCAGCAGCGGGTGGTTCGGCAGGTAGGGCGCGAGGTGCGCGCGCACCGCGACCGGGCCGACGCCGGGGCCACCGCCGCCGTGCGGGATGCAGAACGTCTTGTGCAGGTTCAGGTGCGAGACGTCGCCGCCGAACTCGCCCGGCTTGGCCAGCCCGAGCAGGGCGTTGAGGTTCGCGCCGTCGACGTACACCTGGCCGCCGCCGTCGTGGACGATCTTGGCCAGCTCGTCGATGTCGTGCTCGTACACGCCGTGCGTGGACGGGTACGTCACCATGATCGCGGCGAGCGTGTCCCGGTGGGCGTCCACCTTGGCCCGCAGGTCGGCGAGGTCGACGTTGCCCTCGTCGGTGCACTTGACGACGACCACGCGCATCCCGGCGAGCACCGCGGACGCGGCGTTGGTGCCGTGCGCCGACGACGGGATCAGGCAGACGTCACGGGCTTCGTCGCCGTTCGCGCGGTGGTAGGCGCGGATCGCGAGAAGGCCGGCCAGCTCGCCCTGGCTGCCCGCGTTCGGCTGCAGCGACACCTTGTCGTAGCCGGTGACCTCGGCCAGCCAGTCGGCCAGCTGCGCCACCAGCGTGTGGTACCCGGCAGCGTCCTCGGCCGGCGCGAACGGGTGGATGCCCGCGAACTCGCGCCAGCTGATCGGCTCCATCTCGGTGGTGGCGTTGAGCTTCATCGTGCAGGAGCCGAGCGGGATCATGCCGCGGTCGAGCGCGTAATCCTGGTCGGCCAGGCGACGCAGGTAGCGCAGCATCGCCGTCTCGGAGCGGTGGGTGCCGAAGACCTCGTGGCCCATGAAGCCGCTCTCGCGGGCCAGGCCGTTGGGCAGCGCAGTGTTTTCCGGCAGGGCGGGGCCGTCTTGGATGTCTTCGTCGACCCCGAACGCGCGCAGGACCTTCGCGGCGATGGCGGGGGTGCTGACCTCGTCGAAGGCGACCCGGACGTGGTCGGCGTCGACGTGCCCGAGGTTGATCCCGGCCTCGCGAGCCGCCGCGTGGATCTCGGCGGCCTGGCCGGGGACGTGCGCCACGACGGTGTCGAAGAACGACTCGTGCACGACCTCGACGCCGGTCCGGCGCAGGGCGCCGGCGAAGCCCGCGGCGAGGCCGTGGACGCGCTGGGCGATCTTCTTCAGGCCGTCCGGACCGTGGTAGACCGCGTACATCGCGGCCAGCACGGCGGGCAGGACCTGCGCGGTGCAGATGTTGGACGTCGCCTTCTCGCGACGGATGTGCTGCTCACGCGTCTGCAGCGCGAGCCGGTAGGCGGAGTTGCCGTCGGCGTCGACCGAGACGCCGACGAGACGCCCGGGCAGCGACCGCTCGAGGCCGGAGCGGACCGACATGTACCCGGCGTGCGGGCCGCCGTAGCCGAGCGGGACGCCGAAGCGCTGGGTCGACCCGGCGGCGACGTCCGCGCCGAACTCGCCGGGCGAGGTGATCAGGGTGAGCGCGAGGAGGTCGGCGGCGACGGTGAACAGCGCGCCCGCGGCCTTCGCCGACTCGGAAATCGCGTGGTAGAAGCCGCGGCCGCGCAGCACGCCGGACGCGCCCGGGTACTGGACGACGACCCCGAAGAACTCGTCCGGCAGGCCGGTGAGCAGGTCGCGGACCTCGACCTCGATGCCCAGGGCCTCGACGCGGGTGCGCACGACGGCGATGGTCTGCGGCAGGCACTCGGCGTCGAGGACGACCTTGTTCGACTTGGACTTCGACGCGCGGCGCATGAGCGTGACGGCTTCGGCGACGGCGGTCGACTCGTCCAGCAGCGAGGCGTTCGCGGTGGCCAGGCCGGTCAGGTCGGCGACCATGGTCTGGAAGTTGAGGAGGGCTTCGAGCCGGCCCTGGGAGATCTCCGGCTGGTAGGGCGTGTACGCGGTGTACCAGGCCGGGTTCTCCAGCACGTTGCGGCGGATCACGCCGGGCGTGACGGTGTCGGAGTAGCCGAGGCCGATCATCTGCGTCATCGGCCGGTTGCGCGCGGCGAGGGCGCGCAGCTCCGCGGTGGCTTCCTCTTCGGACGCGGCGGGCGGGAGCCGCAGGTCACGGGTGGCGCGGATGGCGCTGGGGACGGCCGCGCCGACCAGGGCGTCCAGGCTGCCGTAGCCGCACTCGGCCAGCATCTTCGCGCGTTCGGCCTCGGACGGGCCGATGTGGCGGGCGTCGAACTGCGTAGAAGTGATCGGGAGCTCCTCGGGCCGGGCACCGGACAGAACGGTGCGCTGGGAACTCCCCCTCTGTCATGGCACCTGAGAGTTTCACCGTGCCGCTGGGAGAAGACACAGCACGGCTTTCACCTTGGGTGAGGCGCGGGTGCGCCTGCTTTCCAGAGTGGCCTCGCGCGAAGCGGTAGCGGGTACCTGAGAGATTCCGGGGAGTTTGCTCCTTCGGTGCCCCACCGACTTCGTGAGGGCTCTCCCGCCTCGGCTCGACGGCCCGATCTGCAGTTGTGGCAGTCACGGTACCCGGCGCGTCCCGCGGCCGTCTACTTCACCCGGCCAACACCACATCAGTCTGCGATCCCGCTGCGACCGGCTGCTCGCCGCACCACCTTCCCGGCCAGCGCCGGTGGGCGCCGCACCCTCCCCGAGGGCAGGACCAGGCGTTTCAGCGGCCCGCCCAGGGGTACCGGGGGCAGGCCCGCGCCCAGCAGGACCTGCTCGACGAGCTGCTCGGCGTGCCACGCCACCGAGTCGTTGAGCCGGTCCAGCGAGGGACGGTCGCCGTCGAAGACGTCGGCGTCGGCCAGGGTCACCTCGAAGTACGCACAGCCCGGCGGGACCGCAATCGCCTCCTCGATCGCGCGGGCGCCTTCCAAGGGGTCCGCGAACCCCGCCTCGAGCAGCGGCTCGCGGTAGATGCGGGCGGCGCGGGCGCGCATGCGGGGGCCGTAGCGGACCACGACCGGGAGCCGTCCGGCCAGATCCGGCACGGCCAGGCCGTGCAGCAGCATGATCGGCGGTACCGAGTGCACCAGCCGGGGCGCGGGTTCGGCCAGCTCACGAGCGGTGATCCGGACCCGGTCGGCCATCTCGTCCGGCAGGCCGAAGTAGCGGAAGTCGACGTTGCCGAACCCGAGGCCGTCGGCGACCAGCGAGGCCAGCAGCTCGCCGTAGCCCCAGATCGGCGACAGCACGACCACCGGCGGCGCGGAGACGACCGGCGACGGCACGGGCGGCCGCGTCGCCTCCTGCTCGGGCACCTGGATGACCAGCCGGGGCGGCTCGTGCCAGTCGTGCACCTCGGCGACCCGCCAGTACAGCCCGAGCGGCCGCCACAGCTCGCCGAGGACGTCGTGCTCGAGGATGCGGCGCACCTCGGCGTCGTCGTAGGGCAGGTCCCGCGGCGCCACGATCCCGACGTAGTGATGGTAGGTGATGCGGATCTCGTCGCCGCGGGTGGCGGACCGGATCCGGATCTCCCAGTCGATCGGCGACGCGGCGATGGCGTTCGCCACCTGCGTGCCGGGCGAGGAGTAGACCAGCACGGTGGCCTGGCGGAGGAACTGCCCGGCCTGGTCGATGCCCTCCCGCAGCGCCTTCGCCGCCTGGGCGACGTGCACCGGCGACGCCAGCGCGTCGGGCAGCACCCCGGCGACGCGCAGCAGCTCGGCCTCGCCGAGGCCGGTCACCTCGGCGAGCTGGGCCCAGTGGTCGAACACCGTCACCTTCGGCGCGTGCCGGTGCTCGATCCAGCTGCGCAGCGTCGACGTCGGGACGCCGATGCGCCGCGCGGCCTCGTCCAGGGAGAGACCGTGGGAGCGGATGCCGGCCCGGACCGCTTCCGCCCACTCGTCGGCGCGCCAGTGCGTCACCTCACAAAGCTAACGAAACCCGCTAGCTTTGCGCAGGGACAACCCGCCCACGGCGCTCCGACGCTGGTCACCATGACCACCACCGTCATCGCCCTGACCCTGATCGTCGGCGTGCTGACCTTCGCCGCCGGCGCCTTCCTGGCCTCGGAGATCGCCGTCCGCGTGCTGCGCCGCCGCGAAAAGCTCGTCTCGGAAGAACGCAAGAAGCTCAACGCCGCCTGGAGCTACCTGCGGGAAGTCTACGGCGTCAAGAAACCGACCAAGCGTTAGAGCGGGGTGACGTACGCGCCGGAGATGCCGCCGTCGACCAGGAACTGGGACGCCGTGATGAAGCTGGCGTCGTCGCTGGCCAGGAAGGCGACCGCGGCCGCGATCTCCTCCGGCTCGGCGAACCGGCCGACCGGCACGTGCACCAGCCGCCGCGCCGCGCGTTCGGGGTCCTTGGCGAACAGCTCCTTGAGCAGTGGGGTGTTCACCGGCCCCGGGCACAGCGCGTTGACGCGGATGTTCTCCCGCGCGAACTGCACCCCGAGCTCGCGGCTCATGGCGAGCACGCCACCCTTGGACGCGGTGTAGGAGATCTGCGAGGTCGCCGCGCCCATCACCGCCACGAACGACGCCGTGTTGATGATCGAGCCCTTGCCCTGGCGCTGCATGTGCGGCAGGACGGCCTTGCAGCAGTGGTACACCGACGTCAGGTTGACCCGCTGCACCCGCTCCCACGCCTCGATGCCGGTGGTGAGGATGGAGTCGTCCTCCGGCGGCGAGATGCCGGCGTTGTTGAAGGCGACGTCGACCGAGCCGAACTGCTCGACCGTGCTGTGGAACAGGTTCTCGACCTGCTCGGCGTCGGTGACGTCGGTCTGGATGAACGCGCCGCCGATCTCGTCGGCCGCGGCTTTGCCCGAATCCGGCGTCAGGTCCCCGATGACGACCTTCGCGCCTTCGCTCGCCAGACGGCGGGCCGAGGCGAGCCCGATGCCGCTCGCGCCGCCGGTGATGACCGCGACGCGGCCTTCGAAACGCTGGACCATTACTCCTCCGTGCTCAGAAAGACGTTCTTGGTTTCGGTGAACGCCGCGGCGGCGTCCGGGCCGAGCTCGCGGCCGAGGCCGGACTGCTTGAAGCCGCCGAACGGCGTCCAGTAGCGCACCGAAGAGTGCGAGTTCACCGAGAGGTTGCCGGCTTCGACGCCACGCGCGACCCGGAACGCGCGGCCGGCGTCGCGGGTCCAGATCGACCCGGACAGGCCGTACTCGGTCGCGTTGGCCATCCGGATCGCGTCGGCTTCCTCCGCGAACGGCACGACGGCGACGACCGGGCCGAAGACCTCCTCCGCCGCGACCGGGTGCCGCAGGTCCGGCGGGGTGAGGACGGTCGGCGGGAACCAGAAGCCGCGGCCCGCGGGGGCGGTGCCGCGGAACGCGACGGGCGCGTCGTCCGGCACGTAGGAGGCGACCTTCTCCCGGTGCGCGGCCGAGATCAGCGGCCCCATCTCGGTCTTCTCGTCGCCGGGGTCGCCGACGACGACGCCGTGCACCGCGGGTTCGAGCAGCTCCATGAACCGGTCGTACGCGCTCGCCTGCACCAGGATGAGCGAGCGGGCGCAGCAGTCCTGGCCGGCGTTGTCGAAGACGCCGTAGGGCGCGGTCGCCGCGGCTTTTTCCAGGTCGGAGTCGGCGAAGACGATGTTGGCGTTCTTGCCGCCCAGCTCCAGCGTCACGCGCTTCACCTGCGCCGCGCAGCCCGCCATGATCTGCTTGCCGACCTCGGTCGAGCCGGTGAACACGACCTTCCGCACGGCCGGGTGCTCGACGAACCGCTGCCCGACCACGGACCCCTTGCCGGGCAGCACCTGGAAGACGTCCTCCGGGATGCCCGCCTCGCGCGCCAGCTCGGCCAGCCGGATCGCGGTCAGCGGCGTCAGCTCGGCCGGTTTGAGGACGACGGTGTTCCCGGCGGCGAGCGCGGGCGCGAACCCCCAGCCGGCGATCGGCATCGGGAAGTTCCACGGCACGATCACGCCGACCACGCCCAGGGGCTCCTGGAAGGTGACGTTGATGCCGCCCGGCACCGGGATCTGCTTGCCGATCAGGCGTTCCGGCGCGGCCGAGTAGTAGTTGAGGACGTCGCGGACGTTGCCCGCCTCCCAACGGGCGTTGCCGATCGTGTGCCCGGAGTTTTCGACCTCCAGCCGCGCGAGGTGCTCGATGTCGGCCTCGACGGCGTCGGCGAAGCGGCGCAGCAGCCGGGCGCGGTCGCCGGGGGCGACGTCGCGCCACGCCGGGAACGCCGCGTGCGCGCGGGCGATCGCCGCGTCGGTCTCTTCGGCGCTGGTCAGCGGGACCGTCCGCACCACCTCCTCGGTGGCGGGGTTGAGGACGTCGAAACTGCTGGTCATTCCCTCTCCTTGCTCGCTTCGACGAGCGCTTGGAACAGCCGGATGTCGTCGCTGTCCTGCTCGGGGTGCCACTGGACGCCCATGGTGAATTCGCCCGGCACCTCCGCGGCTTCGATCGTGCCGTCGGCCGACCACCCGACGGCCTGCATGCCGGTGCCGAGCCGGTCGATCGCCTGGTGGTGGTAGCACAGGGTCTTGGTTTCGGGCCCGAGGATCGCCGCGGCCCGGCTGCCTTCGGCGAGCGTGACCGTGCCCCGGCCGAACGTCGCGGGCGCGGGCTGGTGCTCCGTGGTGCGCGCGCTCTCGGGCAGGTGCTGGACCAGCGTGCCGCCGAGGGCGACGCTCATCACCTGCAGGCCGCGGCACACGCCGAGGACCGGCTTGCCCGCCTTGCGCGCGGCTGCGAACAGGCCGAACTCGAACACGTCCCGCTCCGGCCGGACGTAGGTGGCCGGGTGCGGCTCCTGCCCGTAGCGGGCGGGCTCGACGTCGGCGCCGCCGGTGAGCACCAAGCCGTCCACAGTGGACACGAGCCGCTCGTACCCGTCGGACACCGGCGGGAGCAGCACCGGGAGGCCGCCCGCCGCGACCACGCAGTCGACGTAGACCCGGTGCAGCAGCACGGCTTCGGTTTCCCAGACGCCGAACTTCGCCGGTTCGAGGTAGCCGGTGAGGCCGATGACGGGCTTGCCTCGGTTCATGTCAGAGGCGCTCGAAGCCACGGACGAGCTCCCAGTCGGTGACGGCGGCGTTGTAGGCGTCGATCTCGACCTTCGCCGCGTTCAGGTAGTGGTCGACGACGTCGTCGCCGAAGGCCGCGCGCGCCAGGCCGCTGCCGGCCAGGGCCGCGGCGGCCTCGGGCAGGGTGGCCGGCACGGTGTCCCGGTCGGAGTTGTAGGCGTTGCCGGTGAACGGCTCTTCGAGCTCCAGCTCGTTCTCGATGCCGTGGAGCCCGGCGGCGACGAGCGCGGCGACGGCGAGGTACGGGTTGACGTCCCCGCCCGGCACCCGGTTCTCGACGCGCAGCGACTCGCCGTGCCCGACGACGCGCAGGGCACACGTGCGGTTGTCGGTGCCCCACGCGATCGCGGTCGGGGCGAAGCTGCCCGGCACGAACCGCTTGTAGGAGTTGACGTTCGGTGCGAGGAAGTAGGTCAGCTCGTGCAGCGCGGCCAGCTGGCCGGCGAGGAAGTGCTCCATCAGCTTCGAGAAGCCGTGCTCGCCGTCGCCCGCCAGGACGGCCCGGCCCTCGGTGGAGCGCAGGCTGATGTGGATGTGGCAGGAGTTGCCCTCGCGCTCGTTGTACTTCGCCATGAAGGTGAGGCTCTTGCCCTCCTGCGCGGCGATCTCCTTGGCGCCGTTCTTGTAGACGCTGTGGTTGTCGCACGTGCTCAGGGCGTCGGTGTAGCGGAAGGCGATCTCCTGCTGGCCGGGGTTGCACTCGCCCTTGGCCGACTCCGGGTAGAGCCCGGCGCCCGCCATGTCGTTGCGGATGCGGCGCAGCAGCGGCTCCAGCCGAGCGGTGCCGAGCATCGAGTAGTCGACGTTGTACTGGTTGGCGGGCTTGAGGCCGTGGTAGCGCTTGTCCCACGCGGCCTCGTAGGTGTCGTCGAAGACGATGAACTCGAGCTCGGTGCCGACGAAGGCGGCGAGCCCGCGTTCGGCGAGGCGGTCGAGCTGCCGGCGCAGGATCTGGCGCGGCGACACCGAGACCGGGCCGCCCTGCACGCGCTCGACGTCGGCGAGGACGAGCGCGGTGCCCTCCTGCCACGGGATCTCGCGCAGTGTCTCGAGGTCGGGGCGCAGCACGAAGTCGCCGTAGCCGCTGTCCCAGGAGGAGAGCGCGTACCCGCCGACGGTGTTCATGTCGACGTCGACGGCGAGCAGGTAGTTGCAGGCCTCGGTGGCGTGGCCGACGACCTCGTCCAGGAAGTACTCGGCCGAGCAGCGCTTGCCCTGCAGCCTGCCCTGCATGTCGGTGAGCGCGACGAGCACGGTGTCGACCGTGCCCGCGTCCACGCGCGCCCGGAGTTCGTCGAGCGTGAGCATGCCTCGCCTGCGTGCCATCCGTCGCCCCAAAGGTTTGGTATGAATCCTTTGCCGGTCCTTCCTACCCGGTCACCCGAGCTGGGTCAACCCGAAATAAGGTATCTTTTTGTACCATTGGAGCGGCGGTCGGATTGTCCGGCTTGCCCGGCTGAGAAGAGTCTGTGAATTCGCTCGTCCGGGAGGAAAAGGGGGTCCCCGCACGTTGAAGGGGACAAGAGAGGTGAGATCGATGACCACAGCATTCACGCAGCAGACCACGATCGGACAGCAGCAGGCCCGGCCCCAGCTGCCGACCCTGCCCACCGGCTGGCCGATCGGTTCGTACGAGTCCTACGAGCAGGCACAGCGGGCGGTCGACCACCTCGCGGGCACCGACTTCCCCGTCACCGACGTCACGATCGTGGGCGTGGAGCCGATGCTCGTCGAGCGGGTCGCGGGCAAGATGACGTGGGGCAAGGTCCTCGGCAGCGCGGCGACGTCCGGTGCGCTGTTCGGCCTGTTCCTCGGCCTGATGCTCAGCCTGCTGAACCCGGGCGCCGGCCTGGTCCCGATCGTGATCGGCCTCGTCGCCGGTCTCGGGTTCAACCTGCTCTTCGGCGCGCTGGGCTACGCGGCGAACCGGAACAAGCGCGGGTTCGTCTCGCAGAGCCAGCTGGTGGCCCGCCGCTACGACGTCCTGTCCCAGCCGCGCAACGCCGAGAAGGGCCGCGCCCTGCTGGCGGACCTCGCGGCGCGCAGCGCGTTCGGTCACTGACGGTTCTTCACCGAGAAGGCCGCCTCCCCCGGGAGGCGGCCTTCGTCGTGCCTGGGGACAACTCCGCCGGCTGCCCCGGAACTGTCGGTGCCCGCCGGTAGCGTGGAAAACGGGGGCTGCTCAGGTGCCCGACCACACGGCCGAGATCCCCGCCGGCTCGGGAGTCTCCGCCGGACGGCCCGCGCGCAGCAGCTTGCCGCGGGTCCCGCTCAAGTCCCGGACGACACCGTCGGCACGTCCGGCACCCCCGCCGTCTCGGGAGCTTCCGCCGGACGGCCCGCGCGGAGCAGCTTCCCCCACCGCGCCCGGTCGTACCGCGCCGGTGGCGTTGTCGCCAGGAACTCCCGCAGGATCTCCAGGAACCGCTCCGGGTCCGCCCGGTGCGGGAAGTGGCCCGCGCCCTCGAAGAGGACCAGCCTGCTGCCCGGCATCGCCCGGTGCGCACGCAGCGCGTGGCCGCTCGGCACCACCCGGTCCTCCGTGCCCCAGATCAGCAGCGTCGGGATGCCCTCGGTCAGGTAGCACCGATCCAGCATGTTGACCACCTGCCCACGCCAGTCGACGACCGAGCGCAGCGTCCGCAGGAACGCCGAGCGCGTGCCCGGCTCGACCAGCCGCGCGTACCGGGTCAGCACGTAGTCGAGATCGGCGTCGTCGAAGAGCCGCAGCAGCCCGGCGAACCCGCGCAGCGCCGCCACCGCGGGCGGCGTCCCCAGCAGCGGCAGCACCAGCCCCGCCCCCGGTGCCGCGGCCAGCCGCAGCAGCGGGTGGACGCCCGCCCCGACCCCACCCGAGCCGACCAGCACGAGCCGTTCGCACCGTTCCGGGAACTGGTAGGCGAACTGCATCGCAACCCCGCCGCCGAGCGAGTGCCCGACCACCGTCACCCGGTCGACGTCGAGGGTGGTCAGCAGGTCGCGCATGCCGCACGCGTAGGCCGCGACCGAGTAGTCCGCGCGCGGCTTGGCCGAAGAGCCGTGGCCGAGCAGGTCGGGCGCGATCACCGTGAAATCGGCCGACAGCGACGCCAGCAGGTCCAGCCAGGTCGACGAGTCGTCGCCGATGCCGTGCAGGAAGAGCAGGGCCGGCCCGCTTCCGGCCATCCGGTAGGCGCGCTCGTACCCGTGGACGACCCGGGTGTGCGGGGCGAGACTGTCCGTGCGTGGCGTCACCCGCCCAGCTCAGCACGCTCACGTTCGCCCGGCGTTTCGGGCGCGTTCGGAACGGGTGAACGCGCCCGAGCGGCCCCGGCCGCTTACCTGGTCGGTGTCGGTGTCGGTGTCGGTGTCGGCGTCGGTGACGTCGACGGCGTGGTGGTCGCGGCCGGCACCGTCACCTTCGGGATCGCGGCGCTGAACGGCACGCCGGCGAGCTCGCGGCAGGCGCCGCGGTAGCCGTTGTAGCCGTTGTAATTGCCCCGGTCGTCCGTGACCCCCTGCTCGATCTTCGGCCGGGGGAACCGGTTGTCCTCGCCGAGCTTGCGCGTGCCGCCGGTCGCGGGTTCGCAGGCGTAGCGGGTCAGCGTGAGCGGCCTGCCCTCTTCGTCGTACAGGTAGACCTCGGTCAGCGGCTTGCCCTCGGCGTCGAAGGCGTAGACGTTCTCGACCTCACGGCCGCCGTAGGTCAGCTGGTCGTTGCCGTAGTGGTCGACCGAAGACGGGGAGTACGACGTCGGGCCCGAGTAGGCGGTCCCGCGGGAGACCAGGTCGATCGCGACGCTGAACCCGCCGAGGGCACCACCGATGACGAACGCCGAGATCGGCACCGCCATCCACAGCAGCCGCCGGTCGGTGCGGACCCGCGGGCCCGCCCACAGCGCCCCGACGGCCCCGAGGACCAGGAGCGGCAGCAGCAGCACCGCACTCCGGTGCCGCAGCATGAGCAGCAGCCCGAACGAGACCAGCACGACGGCGCACACCACCCACCACGCCGGCTTGAGCGAACCGGCGTAGCGCAGGAACTTGCCGGTGTCCTGCTGCTCGCGTCCCTTCGCCATCGTGGCACGCAGCCACCCCACCTCGGGCAGCGCCAGCACCGGCTCGACCCCGCCGCGCAGCAGCAGCGTCAGGCTGACGAAGAAGACCGGCGCGAACAGGAGCAGGCCGCCGAAGGCGTCGAGGCTGCGGGAGACGGTGGCGCTGAACGCGAGCAGGGCGAGCCCCAGCGAGCAGAACACCAGGCCCCACAACGCGATCCGCGGCTTCACCAGGCCGGTCCCGGCCGTCGCGAGCACCTGCGTGCCGCCCTCCCCCGGCGCCGGGTACCCGCCGGACGCGCGCAGTTCGGCGGCGTAGCTCTCCGGCGAGCCGAGCCGTTCGATCAGGGCCTCGACGCGGGCGCCCTCCCCCAGTTCGGCCTCCAATTCGGCCAGGTGCGGGCGGACGTCCTCGAGGATCTCTTCGATCTCGCTCGCGGGCAGGTCGGCGAGCGCGGTCCGGACCCGCGCCAGATACACCCGCACGGCGGTCGGCTTGTCGCTCATGCTGCCTCTCCCAAAAGCGCGTTCATCGTCGATGCGAAGCTCTGCCACGTCTTGCCGGACTCCGCCAGCCGGACCCGGCCCGGTTCGTTCAGGCTGTAGTACTTGCGGTGCGGTCCCTCTTCGCTGGGTACCACGTACGAAGTCAGCAGGCCGGCCTTGTAGAGCCTGCGCAACGTCCCGTACACCGACGCGTCCCCCACCTCGTCCAGGCCGGCGGCCCGGAGTCTTCTCAGTACGTCGTACCCGTAGCCGTCTTCGTCGCGGAGCACCGCGAGAACGGCGAGATCGAGCACGCCCTTGAGCAGCTGACTGATCTCCACTGCACCCTCCAGTCTTACGCTTGGGAAGGTACCACGCATAGCGCAGTAGTGTGCACGGCGGAGGGCCATCGGCGTGGCGGTGCGATCTACTTCGTCCATGGACGTGGTCAAGACGGACTTCCAGCTGCTGGACGAGCGGTTCGCGCGCGTCAACGGCGACGAGTGGACGCAGCGCCTGCACACGGGCTGCCGCTGGACGGAGGGTCCGGCGTACTTCCCGGCCGGCCGCTACCTGGTGTTCAGCGACATCCCGAACGACCGCACGCTGCGCTGGGACGAGACGACGGGCCGGGTCGGCGTGTTCCGTCAGCCGTCCCGGTACGCGAACGGCCACACGGTGGACCGCCAGGGCCGGTTGATCAGCTGCGAGCAGGGTCCGCGCCGCGTGACGCGCACCGAGCACGACGGCTCGATCACGGTGCTGGCGTCGGAGTACCGGGGGAAGCGGCTGAACAGCCCGAACGACGTCGTCGAGCACTCGGACGGGTCAATCTGGTTCACCGACCCGAGTTACGGGATCGACAGCGATTACGAGGGGTACCGAGCCGAGAGCGAGATCGGCGCCTGCCACGTGTACCGCGCGGCCCCGGACGGCTCGGTGACGATCGTCGCGGACGACTTCAGCCGGCCGAACGGGCTGGCGTTTTCGGCGGACGAATCGCGGTTGTACATCGCGGACACGCGCCAGGACCCGAGCCACATCAGGGTGTTTTCCGTGGCGGGCAACGGAAAGCTCACGGGCGGCGAGATCTTCGCAACGAGCGACAGCGGCGGCTTCGACGGCGTGCGGGTGGACAGCGAGGGCCAGGTCTGGGCGGCGGCCCACGACGGTCTGCACTGTTTCGCTTCGGACGGAACGAGGATCGGCAAGCTGCGGATCCCGGAGGTGTGTTCGAACTTCACGTTCGGCGGCGCACGGGGGAACGAGCTGTTCATCACGGCTTCGAGCTCGCTGTACACCTTGAGGGTGACGGTGAACGGCGCCCGCTACCCGCGCTGAGGCCGCTGGGGAGACGGCGGGGGAACGCCGGGTGCGCCGTCGGCAGTGGTCTGGGCGCCGCGGCGAGCCGGGCGCCGCAGGCAGCGGGTCCGGACGCCGCAGCGAGCCGGGCGCCGCAGGCAGTGGTCCGAGCGCCACAGCGAGCCGGGCGCCGCAGGCAGCGGGTCCGAGCGCCGCGGCGACGAGCCGGGCGCCGGGGCGAGCCGTTCGCGGTGGCTAGCCGGGCGTGGCCGCCTCCACCCGCTCCACCACCGCGTCGCGGCGGCGCCAGGCCCGGCTCACCTGGACCAGCCAAGCCGCCTCGGTGGCCACGTCCGCTGCCGTGTCCGGTTCCGCCGGGTGGTCGGGTTCGCGGGCGAAGCGGCGGCCCGCGCGGCCCGCCTCGATCGCCGCTGCCAGGGTTACCGCTTCCACCGTCGCCGCCACCTCGGCCTCGCGGACTCCCGCCCGGCGCGCCGCCGCCTCCGCCCGGGCCGGGAGGTCCGGGTCGAAGTGGGCTCGCAGCGCCAGGTGGCCGTCGCGGATTTCGATGACCCTGCGGTACAGCGCGAACTCCGCGCCGCCCGCCAGTTTGCGGCCCGGGTCGAGGGCGATGCCCGGGACCGCCGTGCGCAACGCCGTCCACAGCGGCTCGATGCGGCGGTACGCCCGGTACGCCCGGACCCGGCCGACCACCGACGACACCGCCGGTGACCACGCGCTGAGCGTGGCCCCCGCCGCCACGAAGACGATCGTCACGGCCGCGAGCACCGAGGACGGCAGGTCCTCGCGGGCGCCGATCCGCCCCGTCCGGGCCAGCTGCACGACGTCGTCGACGTCCCAGAACGTCCACGCCGCCGCCGCGCCCACGCCGACGACCAGCAACCACAGGCCGGCGCGCAGCGGTCCCGGCTCCGCGTGCCACGCGCTGCGGACGAACACCGCGAGCAGCAGGCCGAGGCTGATCAGGCTGTACACCAGGAACAGCACCTTGTCGCCCACGGCGAACGGCAGGGCGGCGTCCGAAAAGATCGTGTCGTCGCCCACGCGCCGCGGTTCGGAAAGCGCGAAGCACGCCGCGAGCAGCACCATCGTCGCCGCGGTGAACAGCGCGTGCGGGGCGAGCCGGGCGCCGTCGCCGCGCCACACCGACTGCGTGAAGGCGACCGCGAACCCGATCGCGCCCAGCTTCAGCTCGTCGCCGGCCAGGTTCAGGACCCACTCGGCCACCGGGCCCGGGCCGGCCAGTGCCGACATCGCCGGCGTCAGCACGAGGATGCCGGCGGCGATGCAGGTGCCGAAGCCGGCGAGGAACCACATCGTGCGCACCGGCTGGCTGCGGCGTGCCTCGATCAGCTTGTACCCGAACCCGGCGAAGCCCGCCGTGCAGAGGTAGTAGGCGAGGGTTTCGATCACGGCGCGCGGCGGCCGAACAAGGAATCGAAGCGCCGCACGCCTTCCGGGACGCCGGGCGCGGGGTCGCGCGGCTCCGCGGGCCGGACGACTCGTTGGGCGAGCAGGCTCGCGACGAGCTCGGCTTCGCGCTCCTCGACCTCCGAGTAGGTGGTGCGCCCGAGCACGCGCCGGACGAGCTCGGGCGAGAGGTTCGGCATGAGCTGCCGTCCGGCCGCGGCATCGATGGCGACGCCGTCGGCACCGGCGTCGGCGCCGACGTGGCCGCACAGCAGGTGCCCGACCTCGTGCAGCAGGATGTGCCGCCGGTGCAGCGCGGTCGTGTCGGTCGGGTAGAGGATGTAGTCGGCGCGTTCGGTGCTCATCAGCAACCCGCACGGCGCGCCTTGGGGCGCGCTGACCGGCATGAGTTCGATGGGCCGCCCGCGCTCGGCGGCCAGGCCCGCGACGAAGTCCTCGGCGTCGAACGGTTCGGGCAGGCTCACGCCATCGGCGACCTGACGGGCCCGCCGCCACAGCGAGCGGGCCGGTTGCCGCCGCCACCCTGGTCGCGCCACCCTCAGCCCTCCTTCACCACGCCGCGGACGGTTCCAGCCGGATCAACGCGGCAGAGCGCCCGTGGTTGCGCGGCCGTCGAACAATCCGACGCGCGGACGCGGAAGACGGTGCCCCGCAGGCGGCCCGGCGGCCGGAACGACGATTGGCGACGATACCCGGCGCACCCGGGCCACGGCCCGCGGAGGTGAGATGCGGCTCCTCCGCGGCCGCGAACCGGCAACGGCGACTCACGGCGGCGAGGGCGAGCGGCCAGGGGCGATGCCACGCGAGCACGCCCGCCCGCACCAGCAACACACGGCAACACTCCCCTCGCGGCAGTCGGACGCGATGCCACCCGAGCACGCCCGCGCCACGACTTCCCGCAGCCTCGGGTGGACGCCGAGACGATGTCCGGTCCGCCGGCTGCGAAAACCGCTGCCCTCAGCTCTCCTTCTTCGGGCCGCCGCGGCCGGCCTCCCTCCGGGCGATCGCGTCGATCATGTCGCTGATCGTGTCCAGGCCGTCCGAGGACAACGTCACCGCGCGCAACGCCAGATCCCGGACCCCCGCGTCGCGCAGGGCGCCCAGCAGGGCCAGCTCCTCCGCGATCTTCCGGCTCTGCTCGTCGTCGAAGAAGTACGCCGGGGGGACTCCGAAGAACTGCGCCAGTGCCTCGAGGTGCCGCTTGGTCGGGTTGTCGCGGCGGCCCGTGCGCAGCTGCCACAGGTACGTCGTCGAAAAGCTCTCGCCCGTCGCTTCGCGGCAGGCCTTGGCGACCTCTTCGTTGCTGTACGGCTCCCGATCGGGCCTGCGGACCACGTGGAACAGCCGGTCGATCTTGTCGGCCAGCGTCGACTTTCCGGGCTCCTTGACCACGATGCACTCCCTCAGCTACCAGGCGTATTCATCCTAGCTGAAAGGTGAACCCCCTTTATCAACCCGAGTTCGCCCTCGGCCGCGGCTGGCACCGCGGGCACGAGAACGACGACCGGTTCATGAACGGCTCCCGCCGGATCGCCGTGCCGCACCGGTGGCACGGCATCCCTTCCTGGCCGTACGCGTCCAGCGACCGGTCGAAGTACCCCGATTGCCCGTTGACGTTCACGTACAGCGCATCGAACGACGTGCCGCCCGCGCCCAGCGCCGCGTTCATCACGTCCGACGCCGCGGACAGCAGTTCGCGGCCCTTCGCCATGGTCAGCTTTTCGGTCGGCCGAGCCCAGTGCAGGCGGGCGCGCCACAAGGCTTCGTCCGCGTAGATGTTGCCGATGCCCGACACGAGCGTCTGGTCGAGCAGCGCCCGCTTGACCTCGGTGCGCCGCGACCGCAGCGCGCGCACCGCCGCGTCGAGGTCGAACTCCGGGTCCATCGGGTCGCGGGCGATGTGCGCGATCGTGTCCGGGAGCAGGACCTCGCTGCCGATATCACTGAGGTCGTCGAGCGCCAGGCCGCCGAACGTCCGCTGGTCGACGAACCGCAGCTCCGGCCCGTCGTCCTCGAAGCGCAGGCGCACCCGCAGGTGCTTCTCGTCGGGCGCGCCCTCCGGCTGGACGAGCATCTGCCCGCTCATGCCGAGGTGGGCCAGCAGCGCTTCCTTGTCGGACAGCTCCAGCCACAGGTACTTGCCCCGGCGCCGCGCCGCCTCGACGCGGGTGCCGGCGAGCCGCTGCGTGAAGTCCTCCGCGCCCAGGGCGTGCCGGCGGATGGCGCGCGGGTGCAGGACCTCCGCCTCGCGGATGGTCCGCCCCGCGACGTGCACCTGCAGGCCCAGGCGGACGACTTCGACCTCGGGAAGTTCGGGCATACGGCCATTGTGCCCGGCGGGTACGACACTTTTTGACCGACGCCGCCCGACGCCGCCGCTACGGAGCGCTGGGGCCGACGTCCGCCTTCGTCAGCGGGACCCGCGTCGCGCCCGTCGCGAAGTACTCGTCGGCGCCGACGTCGTAAGCACCGCCGCGTGCCTGCAGGTCGAAGTCCTTCGCGGCGAACGGGTACGAGCCCACGCCCGCGTCGATCGCCGGGCTGCCCGAAGCCAGCCGGTACAGCCCCGCCGCGTCCTTGACCAGCTTCGGATCCACCGACCGGGACGGGATCCCCGCGGTGCCGCCGGAGGTGATGTTGCCTTCGTACTTGACCGTCGACCCGCTCGGCAGCGTCACGAGCGTTCCCGACGTCCCCTCGACGATGTTGTCCGCGACCACGCAGTCCTTCGGCTTGAAGTTCCCGCCGTCGCCGTCGATGACACTGCTGGACCCGATCACCGTGTTGTAGGCGACGGTGTCACGGTCCGGGCGGTCGTGCAGCTTGCTCGTGGGACCGCTGTCGGCTTCGTCGCCGGAACCGAACACGATCGCCCGCCCGCCGGAGTTCGCCACGTAGTTGTTGACGATCTTGTGGTCGTTGCCGTGGAACCGGATGCCGGAGCCGAACAGCACATTGCCCTCGACGGTGCTGCGGTTGCCGTGGCGCAGCACGATGTAGCCCCTGCTGTCCCGGATCGTGTTGTACCGCACCACGTTGTCGGACGACTTGACGGAAATCGCTTCGCTGTCGCCGTCGGCCTTCTCGAACAGGTTGTTCTCGATCAGCGCGTTGGCCGTGTACGACTGGTGGTCGCTGAGGCCCAGCCTGATCGACTCACCACCGTTGGAACCGCTGAACTGGTGGTTGTAGAAGTAGTTGTGGTGCACGTGAACGCGCTTCGCCATGGCGCCGGACGGCCCGAGGATCTGCAGGAACACGCCCTGGCTGGTGCGGTTCTGGAAGACGTTGCGGTCGACCACGGTGTCGTCGCCGCTGACCGTCACCCAGTTGCCGTCCGCGGTGAGCTGGAAGTCGTTGCGGGTCAGCCGGTTGTTCGACGCGCCGGCCGGGACGCTCAGCTTTGCACTGCCCCGGAACTTGAAGCCGCGCAGCACCACGTTGGAGACGCCGCTCGCGAAGGCGAACGTCTTCGAGCCGGTGATGGTCGCCTGGCCGGTGTGCTCCGCGGCGACGGTCACGGGCGCGGTGGACGTGCCGGACCGCTTGATCGACAGCGTCGAGCCCGCGGAGTAGGAGCCGTCGGCCAGCACGATCGTGTCGCCGGGGTTCGCTTTGTCCATTGCGGACTGCAGCGCCGCCAGCGAAGTGACGCGGACCTGCGCGGCCGAGGCCGCCGGTCCGGGCACGACGACGAGCGCCGCGGCGATCAAGGGGACGAAGAACAGACGCATCCGCCAAACCTCTCAGTGAGCTTCGGGCGGCGGATGTCCACACGCTACTGAGCGTTCCGGGAAAGCGTCAACCGGAGTTCCCGCTGATCAGGACTCCGGTTCGGCCTTCTTCTGCGCCTCGACTTCGGCGGACAGCGAGCGCCAGGCCGTCTCGGCGGCCTTCTGCTCGGCTTCCTTCTTCGTCGACCCGGCACCGTGGCCGAGGGGACGGCCCGCGACGAGCACCGTGGCCGTGAACTCCTTGCGGTGGTCCGGTCCGGTGTCCTCGACCTTGTACTCGGGCACGCCGAGACCGGCCGACGCGGTCAGCTCCTGCAGGCTCGTCTTCCAGTCGAGCCCGGCCCCGCGCAGCGGCGCTTCGGCGAGCAGGCCGTCGAAGAGGTGGTGCACGAGCTTGCGCGCGATCTCGATGCCGTGTTCGAGGTACACGGCCCCGATCACCGCCTCCAGCCCGTCGGCGAGGATGCTCGCCTTGTCCCGGCCGCCGGTGAGCTCCTCGCCCTTGCCGAGCAGCAGGTGCGCACCGAGGCCGCCCTCGCCGAGCCCGCGCGCCACCCGCGCCAGTGCGTGCATGTTGACGACGCTGGCGCGGAGCTTCGCGAGCTGGCCTTCGGGCAGGTCGGGATGCGTGTTGTAGAGGTGATCGGTGACGACGAGGCCGAGCACGGCGTCACCGAGGAATTCCAGCCGCTCGTTCGGCGGCAGCCCCCCGTTTTCGTACGCGTACGAACGGTGGGTCAGCGACAGCCGGAGCAGCTCGGGGTCGAGGATGACCCCGAGCGCTTCGAGCAACGGCGCCGGATCGGCTGGTGGTCCCCCGGGCGTCTTGCCCCCCATATCGGCTACCCGATCAGGCGGGCTCGACGACCTGGCGGCCGTTGTGCTGGCCGCACGACGGGCACGCGATGTGCTGGAGCTTCGGCTGCTTGCAGGCGCGGTTGGAGCAGGGCACCAGCTGCACCGGAGCCGCCTTCCACTGGCTGCGGCGGGAGCGCGTGTTGGATCGCGACATCTTCCGCTTCGGGACGGCCACGAGTAGATCTCCTTATGACGGTCTGCTCGCGGTGCGAGCGAACTTTCTCACCGGATCGAGCTGGACGCTCGTCTGGCTTGCTCTTGTTCAGCTGGGCCCGGGCTTTTCGCCCGCATTTTCGTCGAAGCGCTCGACCAGTGCGGCCCACCGAGGGTCTATCTTCTCATGCCCGTGTCCGGGCTCGAGATCGGCCCACTTGACGCCGCACTCGATGCAGAGCCCGGCGCAGTCTTCGGTGCACAGCGGCGCCAGCGGCAAGGCCAGCACGACGGCGTCGCGGACGATGGGCTCGAGGTCGATCCGGTCGTCGATCAGCCGGGGGATCTCGTCCTCGTCCGTGGTCTCCTCGGTGGCCGACCCCGGGTAGGCGAACAGCTCCTGGACCTCGACCTCGACCTCTTCGGTCAGCGGGTCGAGGCAGCGGGCGCAGGTGCCCTTCGCCAGGGCTTTCGCGGTACCGCTGACGAGGACGCCTTCGACGACGGACTCGAGGAGCAGGTCGAGTTCCAGCTCGGAGCCGGCTTCGATGGTGATGACATCGGGGACGCCGAGCGGCGTCTCCACCGGCACGCTGCGCTGGAGGGCGCGGCTGAGGCCGGCGTGACGGCCGAGCTCACGGGTGTCGATCACCCACGGGCTGCGGTCGTCGAGCTGGGGGGTCTTGTTCTCGGACATCCAGTCCAGGGTACGCACCGGTCGCCACCGGTTTTGAGCTGGGACGGCGTACCAGGGCCGGGTGACGGGTCCGAGGGTCGCCCCTGGAGGGTCCCGAATGACTCATTCGGGACCTCGGACGTCCCGAATGAGTCATTCGCGACGTCCGGAGCGAGCGGCAGCAGCCGGCTGAGAAGCTCGTCACACCTGGTAGTCGTAGAGGGTCGGCCGGCCGCCCGAGCTCGGCAGGTTCGCCGGCGAACGCAGGTGGTTGCGGCCCGAATCGACCGTCCGCAGCGTGGTCGCCAGCAGCTCCGAGAACTCCGCCAGCTTGCCGTCCACGTACGCGTCGCAGTCCGCTCGCTGGCGGTCCGCCTCCGCGTGGGCCTCGTCCACGATGCGGGCCGATTCCGCGTGGGCCGCCTGGACCACCTCGGTCTGGGCCACCAGGCGCGCCTGCTCGGCGCGGCCGTCTTCGATGGCCCGGTCGTACGCGTCGCGGCCGGCCTGGATCATGCGCTCGGACTCGGCGCGGGAGCGGTCCGTGAGGTTCTGGTACTCCGCCTGGCCCGCCGCCACCGTGCGGTCGGCCTGGTCGTGCGCGTCGGCGAGCATCTGCTCCGCCCGGGCCCGCGCGTCGGCGAGGATGCGCTCCGCCTCGTCCGTCGCGTCGGCGATCGCGCGCTCGGCCTCGGCGTTCGCGCCCGCCACCGTCTCGCCCGCTTCCTTGCGGGCCGCGTGGATCAGGTCGTCGCGCTTGTCGAGGACGTCCTGGGCGTCGTCGATCTCCGCCGGCAGTGCGTCGCGGACGTCGTCGAGGAGCTCGAGCACATCACCCCGGGGCACGACGCAGCTGGCCGTCATCGGGACGCCGCGCGCCTCCTCGACGATCGTGACGAGCTCGTCGAGCGCCTCGAAAACCCGGTACACGGCAACTCCAATCCCCTGTCGCTGTGTCCAGTCTGCCCGCATCGGGCGCCGAAGCGGTGAAGGTCCACGGCGCCGGGCGTGTCCCCCTCGGCCACGCCCGGCGCCGAAGTCGCTAGCGCAGCACGAAGGCCGGATCGGTGATCACCTTCGTGACCTGCTCCTCGCTCAGCGGGTAGCGCAGGCCGCCGGTCAGGATCACCGTCGAACCGTCGGGGCGGTAGAGGAACCCGTTGATGCCGACGCGCACGAAGGTGCCGTTCCCGTCCTTGTACCCGAGTTCGGAGAGCACCAGGACACCGCCGCCGGGCAGCGGGAGCCTGACGCAGTGCGGAGTCTGGTCCGGCCAGGTGCACAGCCCGTCGATCGGGACGACCTCCCGGGCGGCACGCGCTCCGCGCACGGTCAGCTGGAAGGTGCTGGGCCGTCCGCCCGCGTCGACGAACTCGGCCGTCACGCTCATCCGCGCCGGCCCGGTGCTGTCGGCGGACGACCGGCCCAGGATCAGGTCGTGGACGCCGGGCAGCGCCCGGGTGACGGCTTCGGCGAGCGCCAGGCGGATCCGGGACTGCTCGGCGAGGGACGGCACGGGCGCCGCCGCGGGCACCACCGGTTCGCGCACCGTGGTCGGGAACAGCGCGGCCAGAGCCGCGACGGCCGTGAGGAGCACCGTGGCGGACCGCCGCCGGGCGTGCCGCGCGGCGCGGTCGGCGACCTCGTCCGGGTCGAAGCCGAGCGGCGGTTCCGGGACGTCCACCTCGCGCAGGCGGGTTTCGAGTTCGGGCATCACGCGCTCCTCTCCGCACTGTGCTCGAGCACGCCCCGGAGGGTCTCGAGCCCGCGGGCGGCCTGGCTCCGGACGGTTCCCTCCGAGCAGCGCAGCACCTCCGCGACCTCCGCCGCCGGGAGGCCGGCGCAGTAGCGGAGGACGACGGCGGCGCGCTGCTTCGGCGGAACCTCGGCGAGGGCGCGCAGGAGCGGGTCGGAAATCCCGGCCTCGGGCGAGGAAGTGGGCTGGTCCGGCACGACGCCGTCACGGCGTTCGCGCCGCCGCCACGGCCGCCGGGATTCGTCGAGCCAGCAGCGCAGCAGGACCTGCCGGGCGTAGTTGTCGACGGGCCCGCGCCGGGTGATCTTCGGCCAGACCCGGTACAGCTTGAGCAGGGCGTTCTGGACCAGGTCCTCCGCGAGGTGCCAGTCGCCGCACAGCAGGTACGCCGTCCGTCTCAGCGTCAAAGCCCGCGCTCGGGCGAACTCCCGGAAGTCCGCGTCGTCCGCAGCCCGCATCGCGCCTCCTCGTCCTCGTTCCGGTGTATCTCACGGACGAGGGGGCGCGGCGCGTTGCACGGATCAGGAATTCAGGTCGATCCGCTTGAAGGTGGCGTAGTGGTCGGGCGTGTAGGCCAGCTCGCCCGCCTTGCCGGAGATCACGCGGTCGTTCGTGCCGACGGCGAAGAGCTTGTAGTAGCCGGACGCGCAGGCCGGGAGCACGCCTTCGCGGTTCTCGTAGGTCGTGCCCGCCGAGGTGCCGTTCCGGACGTCGTCGACGACCGTGCGGGCCGCCGACGACAGCTGCGAGTAGCCGATCTTCGCCAGGCCCGAGAGGTCACCGCAGGCGTGCGTCGTACCGCCGCCGATGTCGATGACCTTGAAGGTGGCGTAGTGGTCGCCGGTGTAGAAGTACTCGCCGGCGCTGCCGGTCACGATGCGGCGCGTGCCGCGGGTGCTCGAGCCCGGTGTGGGCACCGTGTACTCGTGGTAGTAGCCCGACGCGCAGGCCGGGAGGACGCCTTCGCGGTTGTCGAAGACGACGCCGTCGTTCTTCGGGTACGGGAACGGCCCGTCCGTCTGGATCAGGTGGTACGTCGTCGTCGCTTCGGGCGGCAGCGCCGAGAGCGTCGTGTGCGAGTAGCCGGAGAGGTTCCCGCAGGCGTTCTGCGCGACGACGGCGGGGGAAGCCGCGGAGGCGGCGGTGACCCCGGCGAACAGCGTGGCGAGGAGCGCGAAGAGGACCGCGACCAGGCGTGATCGGTAGTTGGCCATTTTCGGACCGTAACTCGATCGGATGATCGTCGGGAGACGTCGACGTGAACTCCCGCACCACCGCGCCCAAGTACCGACGAACGGACGGGGCCGAACGACGGGAACCGGACACCCGGGGTCCGATGTGGACTCGGTGGCGGGTCAGCGCCCGAGCTTGGGGAACTTCTCCGACAGCCGCTCGTAGACGATCGCCGGCACGAGGTGCTCGATGTCGCCGCCGAGCGCGGCGACCTCCTTGACCAGCGAGCTGGACACGAAGCCGTACGCCGGGTTGTTGGCCATCAGCAGCGTCTCGACGCCGGTGAGCTCGCGGTTCATCTGCGCCATCTGCAGCTCGTAGTCGAAGTCGCTGACCGAGCGCAGGCCCTTGGCGACCGCCGCGATGTCGTGGTCGCGGCAGTAGTCGACCAGCAGGCCCTCCCAGGAGTCGACCCGCACGTTCGGCAGCTTCGCGGTGATTTCGCGGAGCATGTCGAGCCGTTCGGAGACCTCGAACAGCCCCTTCTTCGTCCGGTTCACCCCCACCGCGACGACGACCTCGTCGAACAGCACGCTCGCCCGTTCGATGATGTCGAGGTGGCCGTTGGTGGCCGGGTCGTAGGAACCGGGACAGACCGCACGCCGCATGGCGCGGACGCTACCGTGCCGGACCCGGTCTCCGCCGCGTGGCTCACGCCACAGCCGTGTACTCCGCCCAGAAGACGGCCGTGTCGCCGTACTTCTTCGCGCGCGCCTGCTCGAAGCCCGGCGGCCAGTCCGGCTCGCCGTCACGGGCTGCGCGCTCGATCACCACCAGGGCCGACGACCCCAGCCAGCCGCCCGCGGCCAGCGCCGCCAGGACGGAGCCGAGCGCCGCCGCGTCCACGGCGTACGGCGGGTCGGCGAGCACGAGGTCGAACGAGGCGGGCGCGGGCGCCGCGACCACCGCCTCGACCTGCCCGGCCCGGACCGTGCCGCCCAGCCCCAGCGCCGCGACGTTGCCGCGCAGGACCTCCACCGCGCGCCGGTCGGACTCCACGAACAGCGCGTCCGCCGCGCCGCGGGAGAGGGCTTCCAGGCCGAGCGCGCCGGACCCGGCGTAGAGGTCGAGGACGCGGGCGCCGTCCAGCTCGCCGGCCGTCCCGAGGGCGTTGAACAGGGCTTCCCGCACGCGTTCCGACGTCGGCCGGGTGCCCTTCGGCGGCACCTTCAGCCGCCGCCCGCCCGCCGTCCCGGCCACGATCCTGGTCACCCCCCGATTGTGCAGTGCCCTGCGGGGCCGCGCCCCGCACCCCACGCCGGGGGCTCCGCCACCCGGACCCCCGCAAGCGCCTGGGGACGGCACGCGGCGCGGATGACCGGGACACGGGTGTCCCCGCCCGGGCCACCGCGTAGAGTCGTTCTTCGCCCTCGGAGGCGATCCCAAAAGCTGTCAAGGAGCCATGCGTGTCCGAACCTCGGGTCAGACGGGCCGAGATCGCCATCGAACAAGCCCACGTCGATCGCGTTTACACCCGTCTGGACGAACTGAAGGCCCAGGCCGAGGCGATGCGTACGAAGGGCTACGAGATCGGCCAGGGAGCGCAGCGCGAGGCGATCTTCGAGCAGGCGTCGATGCTGTTCGAGCGCGACATGATGGTCCACCACGCCAACCAGACGCTGCAGACGCTCGACGCGGAGTACGAAGGCCTCGTCTTCGGCAGGCTCGACGACCGCGAGGGGGAACGCACCTACGTCGGCCGGCTCGGCATCCGCGACGCCGAGTTCGACAACCTCGTCACGGACTGGCGCGCGCCGGCCGCGGCGGCGTTCTACCAGGCCACGGCCGAGGAGCCGATGGACGTCGTGCGGCGGCGCGTGATCCGCTGCTCGGGCCAGAACGTCCTCGACGTCGACGACGACGTCCTGATCGCCGACGCCGTCCCCGAAGACATGCAGATCGTCGGCGAGGGCGCGCTGATGGCCGCGCTGGGCCGCTCGCGCGGCGAGAAGATGCGCGACATCGTCGCGACCATCCAGAAGGAGCAGGACGAGGTCATCCGGGCGCCGTGGCGGGGCGTCACCGAGATCACCGGCGGCCCGGGCACCGGCAAGACCGCGGTCGCGCTGCACCGCGCCGCCTACCTGCTCTACCGCTACCGCCGTCAGCTCGGCGGGGCCGGGGTGCTGGTCATCGGGCCGTCGGGCGTGTTCACCAGCTACATCTCGCGGGTCCTCCCCTCCATGGGTGAAACGAACGTCGAACTGCGCGCGCTCGGCGAAGTCCTCGACGGGCTGGAGGCGACGCGGCAGGACGCGGCGCCGCTCGCCGCGGTCAAGGGGTCGCTGCGGATGCGGAAGGTGCTGCTGCGCGCGCTGCGCGACACGCCGCCGGAAGCGCCGGAGGAGATGCGGATCGTCTACCGCGGCGAGGTGCTGAAGCTGAACGCGCGCGAGCTGGAGAAGGTCCGCCGCAAGGCCCACACGCAGGGCGCGCCGCCGAACCGGTCGCGGATCCGGGCCGCCGAGATGCTGCTGGACGCCCTCGCCGCGAAGGCCGAGGAGCACGCGAAGGACGACGGCAGGCAGCTCGACCGCGCCGAGCTGATCACCGACCTGGGCGAGCGGATCGACTTCCACCGCTTCCTCGTCGTGTGGTGGCCGGTGCTGTACCCGGCGCAGATCCTCAAGTGGCTGGCCGACGAAAAGCGGCTGGCCTCGGCGGCGAAGGGCGTCCTGAACCGCCAGGAGATCTCGATGCTGGCCGCGGACTTCGCGGACCGGTCGCGGGGCTGGTCGATCGCGGACGTGGCGCTGCTGGACGAGCTGCGCGTCCTGATCGGGCCGGAGCCGAAGCGCAAGCGGCGCCAGGTGATCGAGGTCGAGCTGCAGCGCTCGGGCGGCGCGCCGACGCGGCCGGAGCACTACGACGAGTACTCGCACGTGGTCGTCGACGAGTCGCAGGACCTTTCACCGATGCAGTGGCGGATGGTGGGCCGTCGCGGCAAGTACGCGAGCTGGACGGTGGTCGGCGACCCGGTGCAGAGCTCGTGGCCGGACCCGGCGGAGGCGGCTTCGGCGCGGGACCAGGCGTTCGGCGTCAAGACGGCCCGGCGCCGGTTCACGCTGCGCACGAACTACCGGAACTCGGCGGAGATCTTCGACCTGGCGGCGAAGGTGGTGGCCGGGCACGCGGAGTCCGGTGAGCTGCCGGTGGCGGTCCGCCGCACCGGCGTGGAGCCGGAGGTCCGCCCGGTGGAGGCGGCCGGCCTGGCCGCGGCGACGCAGGCGGCGGTGAAGGAACTGCTGGGCGCGGTCGAGGGCACGGTCGGCGTCATCACGGCGATGGACCGGGTGCCGGAGGTCGCGGGCTGGCTGCCGGGGCTGGCGGACGAGCGGCTGAAGGTCGTGGGCAGCCTGGATTCGAAGGGCCTGGAGTACGACGCGGTGGTGCTGGTGGAGCCGGTCGACCTGATCACCGAATCGACGACCGGCCGCCGGGTGCTGTACGTGGCGCTGACCCGCGCGACGCAGCAGCTGATCGTGCTGGCCTCGAACCCGGACTGGATCCCGGCCGCCTGAGCCCGGGCGCCTGATTCGGGGCGCGAGACGCTGAAGGGCCCCTTCGCGGGGCGGGAGGCGGGTTCCCGTGCCCTCGAAGGAGCCCTTCAGACCCCCGGTGAAACGAACGTCGTCGGACGAGCGCGTCCAAGGGCATGTCTAGCCGATCCGGGTTGTTCGGTGTCCGCGCTCACCCACCGAACAACAACGCCGAACAACAACGCGCGCCGATCAGGGGCAGGGTGGGGCGTAATCGAGGTCCGGGAAGCTTTCGCTCCACTCGGCCGGGGTGATCCGGGGTGACACCGCCGCGCAGATCCGCTCGGCCGCCCGGTCCGGATCGGCTTCCCAGAACCGTACGGTCCCGTCGCCGCTCGCCCCGGCGAGGGTGTGGCCGTCCGGGGCGTACTGCGCGGCGTAGACGCGGTCGCGCTGCTCGGGCAGCACCGCGTACGGCTTCGCCGTCGCGACGTCCCACAGCCGGATCGTCCGGTCGTAGCTGCCGGACGCCAGCGTCCGGCCGTCACCGCTGAAGGACACCGACATGACCAGGTCGGCGTGGCCGTCCAGCACTTCCGGGGGCGGCACGTGCGCCGGGTCCGTGACGTCCCACAGGCGCACCATGCGGTCGGCGCTGCCGGTCGCGACGTGCTTTCCGTCGGGACTGTAGGCGATCGAGAAGATCGTGTCGGTGTGCCCCGTCAGCTTCGCGAGCGGCCGCGGGGCGCGGGGCGACGAGATGTCCCACAGCCGCGCGGTGTGGTCCCAGCCGGCGGTGGCGAGCGTGCGGCCGTCGGGGCTGAAGGCGATCGCGTGGACGTCGTCGGTGTGGCCTTCGAGCTTCGCGATCTCCACCGGCCGGGTGCGGTCGGCGAGGTCCCAGAGCCGGGCCGTGTGGCCGTCGCCCGCGGTGGCGAGCAGCCGGCCGTCCGGGCTGAAGACGACCGCGTCGACGTCGTCGTGGAGCCGGTTGAACACCACCGGCGGCCCGGGCGCGGCCGGGTCGGTGATGTCCCGCAGCGTCATCGTGTGGTCCCAGCTGCCGGTGGCCAGGGTCCGGCCGTCCGGGCTGACGGCGACGCCGCAGACCGCGTCGCCGAACCCGCCGATCGTGGCCGAGGTCCGTGGAGCGCGGGGGTCGGTGCGGTCGTGCAGCCGCACCGTCTGGTCGTAGCCGCCGGAAACCAGCAGCTTGCCCGCGGGGCCGAAAGCGAGGTGGCAGGCCTGGGCCGGGTGCGCGGGGATGGCCGGGCCGGGCAGGTCCCAGAGCCGCACGGACTGGTCGTCGCTGGCGGTGGCGAGCGTCCGGCCGTCGGGGGTGAACACCGCGGAGACGACCGCGCCGATGTGCCCGGGCAGCGACTGCAGTTCCCGTGGCTGCCGCGGGTCGGCGACGTCCCACAGCCGGGCCGTGCGGTCGAAGCCGGTGGTGGCGAGCGTGCGCCCGTCGGCGGTGAACGCCACCGAGCGCACGATCGCCTTGTGCGTGGTGAGCGAGGACAGCGGCGCCGGGTGGGCCGGGTCGGCGATGTCCCACAGCCGCGCGGTCTGGTCCTGGCTCGCGGTGGCGAGGACGGGCGCGCCGGGGCTGAACGCGACCGAGTGCACGACGTCGGTGTGCCCGGCCGCGACGCCGAGCTGGCTGCGCGAAGCGACGTCCCAGACGCGCGCGGTCTTGTCGGCCGACGCGGAGGCGAGCAGCCGGCCGTCGCCGCTGAAGGCGAGGTTGTTGACGTAGGAAGTGTGTCCGGTCAGCTCCCCCGCCGGCCGCGGGTGGGCGGTGTCGGTGGTGTCGTAGAGTCGGATCGTGCCCTTGACGTCGGCGGTCGCGAGCAGCGGCGCGGTCGGGCTGAACGCCACGGCGTAGGCCTTGCCCTCGTGCCGCTCGATCGTGGTGCCGGGCCCCGGCCGCGCCGGGTCGGAGACGTCCCAGACGCGGACGGTGCCGTCGAAGCCCGCGGTGGCGACGGTCCGGCCGTCGGAGGCGAAGGCGACGTTGTTCACGTTGCCGTCGTGCCCGGCGAGCACGCCGAGCGGCACCGGGTGGTGCGGGTCGTGGACGTCCCAGAGCCGGGCCGTGCCGTCCCAGCTGGCCGTGGCGATGACCCGCCCGTCCGGGCGGAGGGTGACGGTGTTGACCCGGCCGGTGTGCCCGGTGAGCCGGGTCGCGTACGGCGTGCCGAACATGCCGAGCAGGCCGCTGCGCTCGTCCGCCCCGGGATCCAGCCGGTACGCGGCGAGCGCGAGCTGCGCGGCCAGCGCGGGGTTGGTGGCGCGCATGGCCAGCGCCTGGCCGGCGACCTTCTGGGCGAGCGCGTCGTTGCGCTGCTCGGTGGCCGTCGACTCGGCGCGCACGGCGTAGGCGGTGGCAGCCACCGCGAAGACCAGCAGCACGGCGAGCAGCGCGACCAGCTGGCGCAGTTTCCTGGTCTGTGCGGCGGCCCGGGTCGCCTCGGCGTGTTCGACGGCGAGGCTCGCGTCGAGGAACCGCCGTTCGCGCCGCGACAGCGCGAAGTCCTGGCGCGCGGCCCATTCCCGCGCGATGGCCAGCCGGGTGCCGCGGTAGAGCCAGCCGGGATCCTCGTCGACGGACTCCCAGGCGCCGGTCGCCTCGGTGAGCTGCCGGTGGACGCGCAGCCCTTCGCGGTCTTCGGTGAGCCACTCGCGCAGCCGCGGCCAGCCGCGGATGAGGGCTTCGTGGGCGATCTCGATGCCGGTGTCGTCGAGGGTGACCAGCCGGGCCGCGGCCAGCTCGCCGAGGACGACGGCGGTGTCGGTGTCGTCGGTGTCGTCGGCGTCGAGCTCGGCGCGGGAGATGCGCCGCTTGGTGTCTTCGGTGCCCTCGCCGAGCGCGGTCATGCGGAGGAAGATCTGCCGCGCCAGCCGCTGCTGCCGCGGGGAAAGCTTCGCGAAGGTGCCTTCGGACGTCTGCGCGATGGCCCGCTCGATGCCGCCGGTCGACTCGTACCCGGCGAGGGTCAGCGTGGTGCCGCGGCGGCGCCGCCAGGTTTCCAGCAGCGCGTGCGAAAGCAGCGGCAGCACGCCGGGCTGGCCGGTGGCATCGGCGACGAGCCGGGAGACCAGGGCGTTCTCGACGCGGTACCCGGTGTCGACGGCGGGCCGCGAGATCGCCTGCCGGAGCTCCTCGGTCGTCATCGGGCCGACCAGGACCTGGGCGTCCTGCATGGCCTCGGCGAGCTCGGCGTGCCGCGCGCAGTGGGTGTAGAAGTCGGTGCGGATGCCGAGGACGACCCGGGTCCGGCTGCCGGGTTCGGTGGTCGCGCTGACGAGCGCGTCGAGGAAGCGGTCCCGCTCCTGGTCGTCCTGGCAGAGGGTGAAGACCTCTTCGAACTGGTCGACGACCAGCACCAGGTCTTCTTCCCCGCTCTCGGCCAGCTGACGCGCGGAGAGGCCGAGGTTGCGCGGGTGCGCGGCGAAGTCGTCGAGCAGGGCCCCGGGCGCGAGGCCGAGCGCGGCGGCGAACTTGACCGCGCACTCCTGCAGCGGGCGGTGCCCGGGGGTGAGCAGCACGGCCGGCCCCTTCACCGAAGGCAGCAGCCCGGCCCGCAGCAGGGACGACTTCCCCGAACCGGACGCGCCGAGGACGGCGAGAAAACGCTGTCTCCCCAGGCGTTCGACAAGGTTTTCGACGAGTCGTTCCCGGCCGAAGAATCGCCCTGAGTCGGCGGGTGTGAAAGCGGCCAGCCCGACGTACGGCGGAATCTCGCCGGGTTCGGAGTCCGGCGGTGAATCGGCACGCACCGCGCGTGACTCTTCGGCGACGGCGTGCCAGCGTTCCTCCCATTCGCCCGGCACCCCGCCACAGGCCCGTACGTAGGCCAGGGTGACCGCCAAGCTGGGGAGTTTCCGCCCGCCGGCGGCTTCCGAGAGCGTCCCCGCCGAGTAGTGCGCACGCCGCCCGAGCTCGCGGTAGGTCGGATTTCCGGCGCTCTCGCGCAACCGCCGGAGATCGGCGGCGAATTCGATCAGCAGATCGTCCCCCGGATCCAAGGGTCGCTCGGGACGCGGCACCCGGTCCTCCCGTTGTTCCTTTTCCGGTTCGCCCACCGTAGCCAAAAGCGCGCGGTCAGGTGCGGGAATCCAGCCACCGGTGAACCGCTTCCCGGTCGACGCCGAGTTCCGCCAGCAGATCGGCCGCCGGGTCGGGCGGGCTCAGCTTCACCAGCACCCGCAGCAGCTGCGCCGGATCCCGCGGCCGCGGCGTCCCGCCGATCGCCTCGTTGACGACCGCGCGCGCACCGGAGGTGAACGCCCCCAGCGTCAGCTTTCCGCGCCGCGCCGGGACTTCGGCCGGGCGGAGGCCTTCGACCTCGATGCCGAGCGCCGCCAAGGCCGCCCGGTCGAGGCGGTCCAGCGCCGCACGGGCCTCGGCCAGGCCGATGCCGAGCGCGAGCGCGCTGTCCGGGTCGTGCAGCAGGCCCAGCAGCAGGTGTTCGGTGCCGAGCCGCCGGTCGCCGCGGCGGCGGGACTCCTCCAGGGCCGCCGTCACCACGACGGCGAACGGGCTCTTGGCGATCAGCCGGTCGAGCACGAGCACCTCACTTCCCGTACTTGGCGTGCACGGACTGCCGGGCGACGCCGAGCGCGTCCCCGATCTGCTCCCACGACCAGCCCCGCTCCCGTGCGTGCGCGACGGCCGCCGCTTCCACCTGCTCGGCGAGCCGGTGCAGGGCGCCCACCGCCCGCAGCGCCACCGCCGGGTCCGTTTCCGAGACGCGTCCCGAAAGCTCTTCCGCTTCCACGAGTGTCAGTCTAGCCTGACATTGTCGTCAGTTTGAACTGACAGCCGGGAGGGCATGATGGAAATCGCGGTGATCGGAGCGGGCCCGGTGGGCCTGATGCTGGCGGCGGAGCTGCGGCTCGGCGGCGCGAAGGTGGTGGTCCTGGACCGGCGGACCGAACCGGACCGGCGGCCGCGGGCGAACGGGCTCGGCGGCCGGATCGTCGAGCAGCTGGACCACCGGGGACTCCTCGACCGGTTCCGGGCCGAGGCGACGTTCGCCGGCCCCGTCCCCGGCTTCCCGTTCGGGCCGGTCCCCCTCCACTTCTCCGGGCCGGACGCGCCGCTGCGTGCGCTCATGCTGCAGCAGCCACGGATGGAGGCCCTGCTGGAGGAGCGCGCGACCGAGCTCGGCGCCGAAATCCGGCGCGGTCACGAACTGGTGGACCTCGGCACCGTCCGCGGCCCGGACGGCGAGTACCGCATCGAGCCGCGGTACATCGCCGGCTGCGACGGCGCACACAGCCGCGTCCGCGAGCTGGCCGGCATCGGCTTCCCCGGCACCACCGGCGACGAGCTGATGCGCCTCGGGCATTTCCGGGCGGACGTGGACCTCTTCGCCACGGTGGCGGGACTGGAGCGCGGCTGGAACCGCCGGCCCGGCGGCCGCGTGCTAGTGACGTCGCTGACGCCGGGCGTCGTGATCGCCGGCGTGCGCGAAGTGACGCCGGAGCCACCCGGCGAGCCGACCCTGGCCGAGTTCCGCGACGCCGTCCGGCGGGTCCTCGGCACCGACCTGCCGCTCGGGGAACCGCTCTGGCTGTCGCGGACGGCGAGTTCGGCGCGGCTCGCCGTCCGGTACCGGGCCGGGCACGTGCTGCTCGCCGGCGATGCCGCGCACCTCTTCCCGGCCGGTGGGTCGTCGCTCAACGTCGGGCTGCTGGACGCGGTCAACCTGGGCTGGAAGCTCGCCGCCGTCGTGCGCGGAACCGCCGGGGAGGCGCTGCTCGACAGCTACCACGCCGAGCGGCACCCGGTGGCCGCGCGGACGTTGACGCAGACCCGCGTCCAGGCCCTGCTCGACCGCCTGACCGGCGAGGACGGCGACGCCCTGCGGACGCTCTTCGGCGAGCTGGCCGCGTTTCCCGAGGCGACCCGGCACCTGGCCGGGCTCCTGCGGGACGCCGACGAGCTGCCGTACGTGCCCGACCTGCCCCTGACCGTCGGCGGCGAGCCGATCCGCGTGGCGGAAGTCATGCGCGCCGCGCGGACCGTGCTGTTCGACTTCGCCGACCGCGCCGACCTGAGAGAAGCCGCCGGTCCGGACGTGAAGATCGTCACAGCCGCCTGCCCGGACGCCCCGGCCGACGCCCTGCTCGTGCGCCCGGACGGCGTCGTGACCTTCCGCGGCGGTGATCCGGCCGCGCTTCGGGAAGCAATGACGGCACCGGGGCGTTGACCCCGGTTGTGAGCTCATTGCCTGACGTGCCGCTGTCCGTGCTCGACCTGTCCCCCGTTTCGGAGGGGAACACCGTCGGCGAGACGCTGCGCAACACCCTGGACCTCGCCCGCGCCGCGGAACGGCTGGGCTACCACCGCTACTGGCTGGCCGAGCACCACAACATGCCCGGCATCGCCAGCTCGGCCACCGTCGTGCTGATCGGGCACGTCGCCGACGCCACCGAGCGGATCCGCGTCGGGTCGGGCGGGATCATGCTGCCCAACCACGCGCCACTGGTCGTCGCCGAGCAGTTCGGCACCCTGGAGGCGTTCCACCCCGGCCGGATCGACCTCGGCATCGGCCGCGCACCCGGCACCGACCAGCGCACGGCGCTGGCGCTGCGCGGTCCCGGCGGGCTGTCCGCGGAGAACTTCCCGGAGCACCTGCAGGAGCTGATCGGCTACTTCACCCATTCGGAGGCCCGCGGGGTCAACGCCGTGGTGGCCGAAGGCAACCAGCCGCCGGTGTGGCTGCTCGGTTCGAGCGGCTTCAGCGCCCAGCTCGCCGGGCGGCTCGGGCTGCCGTTCTCCTTCGCCCACCACTTCGCCGCCGAGAACACCATCCCGGCCGTCCAGCTCTACCGCGAGAACTTCCGGCCGGGCGTGCTCGACGAGCCGTACGTGATGCTCGGCGTGTCCGTGGTCGCCGCCGAAACCGACGAGCGCGCCCGCTTCCTGGCCGGCCCCAGCGGGCTGACGTTCCTCAGCCTCCGCCGCGGCCGCCCGATCGCACTGCCGACACCGGAAGAAGCCGCGGAGTACCCGTACACCGAGATGGACCGCGCGTTCCTGGCCGAGCGCTTCGGCTCCAGCATCGTCGGCTCGCCGGAAACCGTCCAAAAGGGACTCGAGCAGCTGCTGGCCGACACCGGCGCGGACGAGCTGATGGTCACCACGATGGTCCACGGCCACGCCGACCGCGTCCGCTCCTACGAACTCCTCGCCGCCCTCAAGTCCTGACCCGTACCCGGCCGGACGACACGCGTACCCGCAAGGACGACACGCGTACCTGGACGGACGACACGGCCACGCCTGCCCGGCTTCCGCGTGTCGTCCGCCTGAGTACGCGTGTCGTCCGGTCACGTACGCGTGTCGTCCGCTGCGGTGCGCGGGAATTGACAAACCGGGGTGGTTCGTCAAGCGCGGGCGGGGTCGCGAGCGGAGTTTCTTTTCCTCCGCTGACAACAAGATCGGGTCCGTTTGTCAGCCCCGGACAAGAAATGCGCGGTTACCAGCCCGTGACCCCGTGATCCTGCTCAAGTTCTTGTCTCCCAGCAAGGCCGTCGTTAGCGTACCGACCAGTAGGAAACGGCACGGTACACCCGAGACCGTGAATGGCCGACAATTGTTAGTCCATTCGGTCCATTTCCCCTTGGTCATCTCGGGTGTATTCGGCGTGCCGCCGAAACCGCTGGAGGCACACGAATGGCCGAACGGACGACGACGGCGTCGTTCCCGGGGGCGGCCGCACTGCGGCAGACCGGACGGCTCTACGGACTCGGCCTCGACGTCGTCCGGCTGACCTTCCGCCGCCCGTTCCAGGCGCGGGAGCTGATCCAGCAGTTCTGGTTCATCGCGAGCGTGTCGATCCTGCCGACGGCGCTGGTCTCGATCCCGTTCGGCGCGGTGATCGCGCTGCACATCGGCTCGCTGACCACGCAGATCGGCGCGCAGTCGTTCACCGGCGCGGCGAGCGTGCTCGCGATCATCCAGCAGGCCAGCCCGATCGTCACCGCGCTGCTCATCGCCGGCGCGGGTGGCAGCGCGATGTGCGCCGACCTCGGCTCCCGGACCATCCGCGAAGAGATCGACGCCATGGAAGTCCTCGGCGTCTCGCCCGTGCAGCGGCTGATCGTGCCGCGGGTGCTCGCCGCGATGGGGGTCGCGGTCTTCCTCAACGGCATGGTCAGCGTCGTCGGCGTGCTCGGCGGCTACTTCTTCAACGTGATCATGCAGCACGGCACCCCGGGCGCCTACCTGGCCAGCTTCTCGGCCCTGGCCCAGCTGCCCGACCTGTGGATCAGCGAGATCAAGGCCCTCATCTTCGGCTTCGTCGCCGGGGTGGTCGCCTCCTACCGCGGCCTCAACCCCAAGGGCGGCCCGAAGGGCGTCGGCGACGCGGTCAACCAGTCGGTCGTCATCACGTTCCTGCTGCTGTTCGTGCTGAACCTGATCCTCACCACCGTCTACCTGCAACTCGTTCCGCCCAAGGGGAGCTGAAGTGACGACCACGGACCTCCCGAGAACCGCGCGGGTACGCGAGGCCGTCGACCGCCGGTTCGGCTTCCTCGACACCCTCGGCGACCAGATCCTCTTCTTCATCCGCGCGATCGCCTGGACCCCGCGGGCGCTGCGCCGCTACCTGCGCGAGGTCGTCCGCCTGCTGGCCGAGGTCAGCTTCGGCAGCGGCGCGCTGGCCGTCATCGGCGGCACGATCGGCGTGATGATCGGGATGACCGTCGCCACCGGCACGGTCGTCGGCCTGCAGGGCTACTCCGCGCTGAACCAGGTCGGGACGTCGGCGTTCGCCGGGTTCGTCTCCGCCTACTTCAACACCCGCGAGATCGCGCCGCTGGTCAGCGGCCTCGCGTTGTCCGCCACCGTCGGCTGCGGCTTCACCGCCCAGCTCGGCGCGATGCGGATCTCCGAGGAGATCGACGCCCTCGAAGTCATGGGCATCCCCAGCGTCCCCTACCTGGTGACGACCCGGGTGATCGCCGGCTTCCTCGCCGTCATCCCGCTCTACGCGATCGGGCTGCTGTCGAGCTACCTCGCCTCGCGGCAGATCACCGTGTGGTTCTTCGGCCAGTCCGCGGGCACCTACGACCACTACTTCCTGCTGTTCCTCCCGCCCGGCGACGTGCTGTGGTCGTTCGGGAAGGTCCTGGTGTTCAGCATCGTGGTGGTCCTGGCGCACTGCTACTACGGCTTCCGCGCGAGCGGCGGCCCGGCCGGCGTCGGTGTCGCGGTCGGCCGCGCGGTGCGCACCGCGATCGTCGCGATCAGCGTCCTCGACTTCTTCCTGTCCCTGGCGATCTGGGGCGCGACGACGACCGTGCAGGTGGCCGGATGAGAAGGGAAACCCGCCGCAAGGCCGGGGTCCGCACCGCCGGCGTGCTGTTCCTCGTGGTGATGGGCGTGCTGGTGACGCTCTCGATCAAGGTGTACGACAAGGACTTCGTCACCACGGTCCCGGTGACGCTCAAGGCGAGCCGCATCGGCAACCAGCTCTCGCCGGGCGGCCAGGTCAAGGCCCGCGGTGTGCTCGTCGGCGAGATCCGCGGCGTCCGGGCCACCCCGCAGGGTGCCGAGATAGCGCTTGCTCTCGAACCGGGCAAGGTGGACATGCTGCCCCGCAACGTCTCCGCGCTGCTCGTCCCGAAGACGCTGTTCGGCGAGCGGTACGTCCAGCTGTCCATCCCGGACGGCGAGCGCGCGCCGCACCTGGCCGCCGGCGACGTCATCGAGCAGGACCATTCGGCGAACGCGGTGGAACTGGAACGGGTCTTCGACAACCTGCTGCCGCTGCTGAAAGCCGTCCAGCCGCAGAAGCTGGCGACGACGCTGACCGCGGTTTCGACGGCACTGGAGGGACGCGGCGAGCAGCTCGGGAAGACGCTGTCCACCGCCGCGGACTACCTCAAGGAGTTCAACCCCGAGCTCCCGCAGCTGACCTCGGACCTGAAGGACCTCGCAGGAGTTTCCCGGCTCTACGGCGACATCGCGCCCGACCTCCTCGACGCCCTCACCGACTCGGCGGTCACGCTCAACACGGTCAAGGAGAAGCAGGCCGACCTGGCCGGGGTGTACCAGCAGGTGACGTCGTCGTCCCAGGAGGTCGCCACTTTCCTGGCCGGCAACCGGGACAACCTCATCTCCCTGGCCGCCGACAGCCGCGCGCCGCTGGAGATCGCGGCGAAGTACTCCCCCAGCTTCGCCTGCACGATCGGCTCGCTCAACGCACTGAGGAAATCCATGGACAAGGTGCTCGGCGCGGGCACGCGCGAACCGGGCATGCACGCCGACGTCGCGGTCGTCCCCGACAGCGGCAAGTACCTGCCGGGCCGGGACGACCCGCGCTTCACCGGCGGCGGCGAGCCCCGGTGCTACCCCTCCGGCGTCTCCCCGACGATCGGCACCGCCGCGGCGGCCCCGGGTACCGCCGGGCACCCGCTGCTCGCCGGTGGCCAGGGTGACCTCGGGATCGCGAACTCGCCGCAGGAGGAGCAGCTGCTGTCCACCCTGGTCGCGCCGTCGATCGGGGTGCCGACGGCCGAGGTGCCGGCCTGGAGCAGCGTGCTCGTCGGGCCGCTCTACCGCGGCACGGAGGTGACGCTCAAGTGAGGAACATCGCCGCCCCGCTGATCAAGAGCCTCATCTTCATCGCCGTCACGGCGCTGGCGACGACGCTGCTGGCCATCTCCATCACCAACTCCGGCGTCGGCGCCACCGAGCGCTACACGGCCAAATTCCTCGACGCGACTTCGCTCAACGTCGGCGACGACGTGCGCATCTCCGGAGTCCGCGTCGGCCAGGTCGAGTCCCTCGACATCGGCGACCGCAACCGGGCGGTGGTCGGGTTCTCCCTCGACCAGGGCCGTCGGCTGCCCGCCGACGTCCGCGCGGTCATCAAGTACCGCAACATGGTCGGCCAGCGGTACGTCGCCCTGGAACGCGGGACCACCGGCACCCGGGAGCAGCTGCCGCAGGGTGCCGAGATCCCGCTGGACCGCACGACACCCGCGCTGGACCTCACCGACCTCTTCAACGGCTTCAAACCGCTGTTCCAGGCGCTGTCGCCGAAGGACGTCAACGAGCTCTCCGGCGAGATCGTCCAGGTGCTGCAGGGCGAAGGCGGCACCGTCGAGAGCCTGCTGCTGCACACCGGCTCGCTGACCACCACCCTCGCCGGGCGCGACAAGGTGATCGGCGAGGTCATCGGGAACCTCAACACGGTCCTGAAGACGGTCAACGGCAAGGGCGACGCGCTGGCGAACCTCGTGTCCACCCTGCGGCAGCTGGTCTCCGGGCTGGCGGGCGACCGCGCCGCGATCGGCGACGCCATCAGCGGGATCGGCGCGCTGACCGAGTCCACCGCGGGGCTGTTCGAGCAGGCCCGCCCGCCGCTGAAGGACAGCATCGCCGGCCTGCGGGACGTCGCCGGGACACTGGCCCAGAACCAGTCCGATGTGGACAGCTTCCTGACCAACCTGCCGGTGAAGTTCAACGAAATCGGCCGGACCGCTTCCTACGGCTCCTGGATGAACTTCTTCCTCTGCCGCGCCACGCTCGAAGCCACGCCGCCGCGCGGGGTGCTGACGGAGACGCCGAGGTGCCAATCGTGAAATCCTTCAAGGAGCGCAACCCGATCGTCCTCGGGGTGATCGGCAGTGTCGCGCTGGCCGCGCTGCTGACGGTGACGCTCAACTACGACAACCTCCCGATCGTCGGCGGCGGCACCACGTACGAGGCCGAGTTCTCCGAAGCCGCCGGCCTGCAGTCCGACGACGAGGTCCGGATCGCCGGCATCAAGGTCGGCGAGGTCCGCGGCGTGCAGCTGGCCGACGACCACGTCCTCGTCTCCTTCCGGGTCAAGAACGCCTGGATCGGGGACCGCACGTCCGCCGAGATCAAGATCAAGACCTTGCTGGGCCGCAAGTTCCTCGCGCTCAACCCCACCGGCGACGGTGTCCAGGACCCGGGCCGGCCCATCCCGCGGACCCGGACGGTCACGCCCTACGACGTCACCGACGCCTTCAACGGCCTCGCCGACACCGTGGGCGCGATCGACACCAAGCAGCTCGCGGACAGCTTCACCACGTTGTCGGACACCTTCCGCAACTCCCCCGAACACGTCCGCAGCGCACTCGACGGGCTCTCCCGGCTGTCCAAGACGGTCTCCAGCCGCGACAGCCAGATCGCCGAGCTGCTGGCCAACGCCCGGAAGCTGACCACGACGCTGGCGAACTCGAACGACGACTTCGAGAAGCTGATCGGCGACGGCAACCTGCTGCTCACCGAGCTGAACAGCCGCCGCGACGCCATCCGGGACCTGCTGGACGGCTCGGCGCGGCTGGCCGGCCAGCTCAGCGGGCTGGTGCGGGACGACAGCGACGCGCTGAAGCCGGCCCTGCAGTCGCTCAACCAGGTCACCGACCTGCTCAAGCGGCAGAACGACAACCTCACCAAGGGCCTGCAGCTGGCCGGCCCGTACTTCCGGGTGCTCACCAACACGACCGGCAACGGCCACTGGATCGACGCCTACCTCTGCGGGCTGCTGCCCGAGAACCACGACCCCTGCACCCCGCCGAAGAACCCGGGAGGGGCCAAGTGAGCGCGCTGACCACAACCCGCGCCGGCGTCCTGGCGAGCCGTTTCGTCGCCGCCGCCCTGCTGCTCGCCCTCGTCGTCACGGCCGCGCTGTGGTGGGTGTTCTCCGGCTCCGGGCAGCACCACGTCACGGCGTTCTTCACCCGCGCGGTCGGCGTCTACCCCGGTTCGGACGTGCGCGTGCTCGGCGTCCGGATCGGCCAGGTCGACGCGGTCGCCCCGCGCGGCGAGCAGGTGCAGGTGGACATGAGCATCGACGGCTCGGTCGGCGTCGCCGAAGACACGACGCTCCTGGTGATCGCGCCCAGCGTCGTCGCCGACCGCTACCTGCAGTTCGCCAAGCCGGCCCGCGGCGGGCCGCGGCTGCCGGACGGCGCGACGATCCCGATCCAGCGGACGGCCACCCCGGTGGAGCTCGACCAGCTCTACGCCAGCCTCGACACGATCTCGAAGGCGCTCGGCCCGAACGGCGCCAACGCCCAGGGCGCGCTGTCGGACCTGCTGAAGACCGGCGCGCAGAACCTGCAGGGCAACGGCCGCACGGTCAACGACAGCGTCCGCAACTTCGCCCAGCTGGCCCGCACGCTGGCCGGCAACTCGAGCGACCTGTTCGGCACGGTCAGCGAGCTGCAGCAGTTCACCACCATGCTGGCCACCAACGACAGCCAGGTGAGCAACGTCAACCAGCAGCTGGCGCAGATCTCCGGCACCCTCGCGGCCAACAGCGGCGAGCTGGCGCAGGCCCTCGACGGCCTCGGCCGCGCGCTCGCCGACGTCCAGGGCTTCATCCGCGACAACCGCGGCGCGCTCAAGGCCAACGTGGACAACCTGGTGACGACCACGCGGACCCTCGTCGAGCAGCGCGCGTCGCTGGCCGAAACGCTCGACGTCGCGCCGCTGGCGGTGACGAACGTGCTCGACGCGGTCGACCCGGCCACCGGGCGGCTGCTCGGCCGCGGCACCTTCGACTACTACCTCCAGCCGCCGCTGCCGCTGCCGGTCACGGGCGACACTTACACCAACGGAGGCGGGCGATGACACGCCGCATTCGGGGGGTCCAGGGGGGCTTGCCCCCCGGCCGGGGCCTGGGGCTCGGCCCCAGAAGACACCGCGTGCTCGCCGTCTTCGCCGTCGGGTGCCTGACGCTCGCGGGCTGCTCGTCGGGGGAGTTCAAGGGCGTCTACGACCTGCCCCTGCCCGGTGGCGCCGACGTCGGCGACCACCCGTACTCGGTGACCGTGCAGTTCGCCGATGTGCTCGACCTCGTGCCGCAGGCCGCGGTGAAGGTCGGGGACGTCCCGGTCGGCCGGGTGCGGGAAGTCCGGCTGGGCGGCGACGGCTGGACGGCCGAAACGGTGCTGGAGGTCAACGGCGACGTCGTGCTGCCCGCGAACGCGGTCGCGCGGCTGCGCCAGTCCAGTCTGCTCGGCGAGAAGTTCGTCGAACTGGCTCCGCCGGACGGTGACACGAAAACCGCCGACGCGAAGAACGCCGGCACCGGGCGGCTGGCGAACGGCGCCACGATCACCCTGGACCGCACCAACCGCAACCCCGAGTTCGAAGAGATCTTCGGCGCCCTGTCCCTGCTGCTCAACGGCGGCGGGATCGGGCAGCTGCAGACGATCAACCGTGAACTGTCGAAGGTGATGGACGGCAACGAAGAACAGATCCGGTCGTTCCTCTCCGGGGTGAACACCCTGGTGACCGACCTGGACGCGCACCGCTCGAACATCACCGAAGCGCTCGACGGGCTGAACCGGCTGTCGGCCACGCTGGCGAACCGCCACGAGCAGGTCTCCGGTGCGCTGACCGACCTGACGCCGGGGCTGCAGACGCTCACCGACCAGCGCACCCAGCTCGTGTCGATGCTGCAGTCGCTGGACCGGCTCGGCACGGTCGCCACCGACGTCGTCGACCGCAGCCGCGCCGACATGGTGGCCGACCTGCGTGCGCTGGCGCCGATCCTCGGGCAGCTGGCCGCGGCCGGGGAGAACCTGCCGCAGTCGCTGCAGATGCTGCCGACGTTCCCGTTCCCGGACTCGGTGCTGAACACGGTGAAGGGCGACTACGTCAACGCCTTCGTCTCGATGATCCCGGCGCCCGGTGTGCCGCTGCCCCCGCTCGGCGAGGGTGTCCCCGAGACGGGCCTGCCGGTCTTCCCGTCGGTGAGCAAGACCCCGGCTCCCTCCGGAGGCCGCTGATGCTGAGCAACAGAGTCCGCGTCCAGGTCGTCCTGTTCGTCGTGATCGCGCTGGCCACGACGGCGTTCGTCGGCGCGAACTACGCCGGGCTGGGCCGGCTGTTCGGCTCCGGTAGCTACACGGTGAAGCTCGAGCTCGCCGAGGGCGGCGGCCTTTTCACCAACGGCGAGGTGACCTACCGCGGCGTCGCCGTGGGCCGGGTCGGCGAGCTGCGGCTCACCGTCACCGGGATGGAGGCGGACCTGCTGATCGACGACGCGGCCCCACCCATCCCGGCCGACTCGCGGGCCGTGGTGGCGAACCGCTCGGCGGTCGGCGAGCAGTACGTCGACCTGCAGCCGCGCACGGCCGACGCGCCCTACCTCGACGGCAGTTCGGTCATCCGGCGCGAGTCGACGACGCTGCCGCTGCCGGTGAACAGCCTGCTGACGGACCTGGACTCGTTCACCGCGTCGGTGCCGACCCAGGACCTGCGCACGGTGGTGAACGAGCTCGACGACGCCCTGCGCGGCGCGGGCCCGGACCTGCAGACCCTGATGGACTCGGCGACGACGTTCACCCAGGAGGCGAGCAGCCACCTGCCGCAGACGTCGAAGCTGATCGGCGACGGCGCCACGGTGCTGCGGACCCAGATCGACTCCTCCGGGGAGTGGCGCTCGTTCAGCAGCAACGCGCGCGTCTTCGCCCAGCAGCTGGCGAACTCCGACGGCGACCTGCGGCGGCTGATCGCCGCCGCACCGCCGGCGGCGTCCGAGCTCGGCGGACTGCTCAAGGAGAACGATCCCGGCCTGCCGATCCTGCTGGCCAACCTGCTGACGACGGCCCGGGTGTTCGGCACCCGCACGGCGGCGGAGGAGCAGCTGCTGTCCGACGTGCCCCGCGCGGTCGCGACGGTCGGGTCGGCGTTGAACGACCGGGGTGACCAGCTGCGGATGGGGCTGGTGCTGAACTTCAACGACCCGCCGCCGTGCCGCCAGGGCTACGAGAAGACGCCGGACCGGTCGAGCAGGGACCTCTCGCCGATGCCGTTCAACACCGACGCGGCCTGCACGCTCCCGTACGGGGACCCGAGCTCGGTGCGCGGCTCGCAGAACGCGCCGCACCCGCCGGTCCCGGCCGCGGTGCTGCCGGGCGGGCTGACGAACCCGCTGTCACTCGGGACGCAGGCGACGGCGACGACCCTCGGGGAGGTGCTGTGGCTGCGCTGAGGATCGTCCCGGTGGTGCTGGCCGCCTCGGCGGCCGTGTTCGCGGGCTGGTCGGGCTATTCCTGGTACTCGGCGGCCCACGCTTCTTCGGTGACGTACGGGGTGGCTCGCGACGAGGCGCTGGCCACCGGCCGCACGCTGGTGGCCGAGCTGAACACGCTGGACTACCACGACGTGAACGCCGGCCTGGGCAAGTGGTTGTCGGCCTCGACGGGCCCGCTGCACGACCAGCTGGCCCGCACGGACGAGACGACGAAGAAGACCTTGGCGGCGAACGCCACGGTGGCGACGGGCCGCGTGGTGGACGCAGGCCTGAGCGAGCTGGACGAGCACGCGGGCACGGCGAAGCTGCTGGCCTCGGTGGAGATCACGATGGCCAAGCAGGGCACGGCCCCGGCGGTCAAGCGCAACCGCTTCGCGGCGGCGCTGAGCCGGACGCCGGACGGGTGGAAGTTGAGCGCGCTGGACCAGCTGCCGGTGGGTGCCCGATGAGCCGCGCGAAGACGGCCGCCCGGGCGGCGGAGGAGCTCGCGGCGGAGCCGGGTGCCGTTAACGCGAACACCGCCGAGGGTGATCCCGGACGCGGCTTCGGAGGCAGTGCCGCCCACGACTCGGTCGAGGGCGAACCCACCGCCGAAGAGGCCGAGCCCGGCGCCACCGAGGCCGAAGCCGCCCCGGCCAAGCCGACCGCCGAAAGCGGCGGCGCAGCCGCCCCCACCAAGCCGACCACCGAAAGCGGCGGCGCAGCCGCGCCGACCGATGCCACCTCCACCGCCGAGCCCGGCAGCGCCACGCCCACCGAACCCAGCGCGGCCGAAGCAGACCCGACCACAGCCGCCCAGCTCGACCCCGACAGCACAGCTACTCCCCCCGAGCCGGAAGCCGCCGAGACAGACCCCGCCGAAGCCGAGCCTCCCAAGCCCCGGCCCGTCTGGCGCCGCCTCCCCGCCCTCCTCCTCGCCGCCACCCTCGTCCTCGCCGGGGCCGGTGTCTGGTTCACCCTCGAAGCCCGCTCCGCCGCGAACACCCCCGCCGCCGCGAACCTGGCGCTCACCGACGTCGGCGCCACCGCCGATGTGAGCTCCGCCGTCAGCCTCGCCGTCAACCGGATCTTCTCCTATTCCTACGACCGGACCGACGTCACCGAAAAGGCCGCCGCCGCCGTGTTGCGCGGGTCGGCCAAAGATTCCTACGACAAGCTCTTCGCCGAAGTCAAGCGGAAAGCGCCGGAACAGAAACTCGTGCTCACTTCGCGCGTTTCGGCCATCGCCGTCCAGGAACTCAAAAATGGTCACGCGCGGTTACTCGTCTTTCTCGATCAATCAGCCGTCCGGGCCGACAACAATGCGACCGACAGCGCCGCGGCGCAGCTTTCCGTGACCGCGGAGCACACCCCCGGCGGCTGGGTCATCACCGCACTCGAACCGCGCTGACCCGCTCCGCCGCAACACCGCACGCAACCGTTTCCGGGAGCACCCGGAAATGGCCGGGAAACGCAAAAGGAGGACAACCATGTCCGTGGCAACGCAGCTGAAGAGACTGGCCGTGCTCACGTCGGCGGCGGCCGTCGTGCTCGGCGGGGTGGCCGTGACGCCGGCTTCGGCCGACGTCATCCAAATCCCCGTGTCCTACAAGGTGACCGGTTCCACCACGGTGAAGAAGACCGGCAGCGCCATGACGCTCGGCCCCGGCACCCTCAAGGGCAACCTCATCATCGACGACCAGACCGGCTCGGTCGGCCTCAGCGCGGACCTGGCGCTGCCGCCCGCCCAGGCCAACATCTCCCTGGTCGCCGGCTTGTTCCGGATCAAGGCGACGGTGAAGGTGGTCCCGCTCGGGCCGTCCACCGGGACCCTCGCCGACGGCACGCTGACCGCGCACGCCAAGTCCAACATGGAGATCTCCGACATCTACTTCGGCATCCTCAGCGAACCGACCATCCCGCTGCCGACCCTGCCCGGCGCCTGCAAGACGAAGACGCCGATCGAAATGGACCTGGTCGCGCCGAACATCGACATCACCTCGCCGACCATCACGCTCAGCTCGACCTACACCATCCCGGAGTTCAACAACTGCTTCCTCGCCGACATCGCGCTCGGCGCCCTGGTTTCCGGGCCGGGCAACACCATTTCGCTCGACCTGACCAGCGACGTCAGCTGACGCGACGGGTGGCGGGCACCCCGCCCGCCACCCGCCCGCTCAGCACGGCGTGGTGGGATCTTCCTTCAGCGCGAAGCTGTCGCTGTCCCCGGCCGAGACGGCGAAGACCGGCCCGCACGGGGGCGGATCCGGGAGGGTCTCGCCGACGACGTTCGAACCCCACGCGATGATGTCGCCATTGGACTTGAAGGCCAGGTTGTGGTTGGCCCCGGCATCGATGCCCACGATGTCCGACAAGGCCGCATCGGGGACGGTCGCCTGACCGTAGTTGTTGCGGCCCCACGCGTAGACGCGGCCGTCCTTCAAGGCGATGCTGTGCTGGAACCCGGCGGACACCGCGGTGACCCCCGACGACAGGGCCGTCGGCACGGTCGTCTGCCCGTAGACGTTGCTGCCCCACGCCAGCACGCCGCCGTTCTTGATCACCACGTTGTGGTCGCCACCGGCGGCGATCGCGGTCACGCCGGACTGCGCGGCCGCCGGCACGTCGGTCCGGCTGCCCCAGCTCACCACCTGACCGCTCTGCTTGAGGGCCAGGCTGTGCATGTAGGACGTCGAGATCGCCGTGACACCACCGGTCACCGATGCGGGCAGGTCGGTCTGGCCGTACCAATCGTTGCCCCAGGCCAGAACCGTGCCATTCTTGAGCGCGAGCTCGTGCCCCCAGCCCGACGCGATCTGGCCGACCCCGGACAGTGCCGCGGCGGGCACTTCGTTGGCGCCCCAGTTGTTCGCGCCCCACGCGAGGACCACCCCGCCCTTCAACGCGAGCACGGTCGTGGTACCCGCCGACACGGCGGTGACCCCGGTCAGCGCCGCCGCCGGGGGAACAGTGACGCCGAAGTCCGGCTTCCCCCAGCCGATCACCCCGCCCACGGTGGCCGCGGACGCCGGCGACGCACAGAGTGACAGGGCCATCGCCGCCGAGACCGTCAATACGGCTCCCCTGAGCGATACCCGTTCACAACGTGAAGTAAGTGGCACGGTAGCCTCCTTTCTCCCGTTTCGTTATCTCAGATTGCTTCGGCAAGATCGTGAATGGTAGACCGTTCCAGTCACCCTTCGACACCGCGGTGGTTCTTTGTCAAAATCCGATAGAACCTCCCGCCGAGCCTGCTCGCGCCCGGACAAGAAAACCGGACCACCCCGGCGCGGCGGACTACCGATGCCACAAAGTCTTGTTCCGTAATGAACTCACGAGTAGCCTCGTTTCCGGCAGATGAACCTCCACCTCGCACGTCGGTGAATTCACGTCCTGCCGCTCGGGGCAATGGGGGCGGGCGAACGTGATGGGAGCACAGCGACGGCGAGCAATCGATCAGCCAAAGCCGAGACTGTACTGAATCAAAGGAGATGGGTATGTCCCGACTCAGCAGGCTGTCCGCCGGAATCGCGACCACCGCTACCGCCGTCGGCGCCATCGCGGTGCTGACCGCGGGCACCGCGGCCGCCGCCACGGTCACCTACACCGCCGGTGGCACCACGCCGCTGACCTACACCTGCACCTTCCCCGGCGTCTCGCCGCAGCCGGTCCTCGTCACGTCGCACCTGGACGCCGAGGACTCCGTCGCGGCCGGCGGCACCCTCACCCCGGCCAACGTGGGCGGCGCCGCGACGATCAGCGCCGGTGTCCACGCGCTGCTCACCGCGGTCGGCTACGACGGCATCCGCGGCACCGCCACGGTGCCGGTGACGGCGGCATCGGGCACCCTGTCGCAGCCGGCGGCCACCGGGCTGAACATCCCGGAGACCATCTACCCGGCCGGCGGCCCGATCACGGTGAACATCTCGCAGGTCGAGACCTCCAGCGTTCCGACCTACACCGCTCCGGCGGAGGCGGGCACCGACACCCTGTCGATGGGCAACACGGTCACGGCGAGCCTCGAGTTCCACAAGAAGTCGAACAACACCTGGACGCCGTGGACGATGAGCTGCACCCTGAAGGTCACCAACCCGGCGCAGAACGTCGCGTTCAGCCCGAGCATCACCGTCTCCTGACCGGGTTTCCCGGTGCGGGCCCCTCGCCGGGCCCGCACCGGGATCCTCCGTCTCCGCTTCCGAACACCAGGGAAACCGATGCCCCGTCGAGTCCGGCCCCGCTCCGTCACGGTGACCGCGCTGGCGGCCGCCGGCCTGCTGTCCGCGGCGAACGGCGCACTGACCGGGGTCGGTTCGGCCGCCCCCGCCCCCGCTGCCCCGCCGGAGAAGACGGCGACGGCGTCGGTCTCGGTGACCTGCCCCTTCGCCGATCCGCTCGGCCCGCGCAAGCTCACCGTCGAAACCTCGGCGACCTTGCCCAGCCAGGCGAAGAGCGGCACTTCGGCGACGATCAGCAAGTACTCGGTGCAGTTGAGCCTCCCCCGCGATGTCGCGCTGTCGCTCCTGCCCGCCGGCGCCACCTCCGGTTCGCTGCAGGGCGCGGTGCAACTCGCCCTCGCCGTGCACCAGGGCGAACGCTCGGACAAGATCCCGGTCCCCCTCACCGTGGCGCCGACGCCCGTGCCGGAAACCGGCGACGTCACCCTCACGGCCACCGGTGACGTGCCGGAGATTGCGATCAACACCGTCGGCTCGGTCACCTTCGACGTCACCGCGCCGTCGCTCACGCTGACCGCCGTCCCGGCGTCCGACCCGGCCGCCGCCCCCGACGCCCCGGCCACGCCCGCCGCCCCGCCGGCGCCGCCGATCGCGTGCACCCTCGACCCCGATCAGCAGGCGACGCTGGGCACGATCCTCGTCCAGCCGACGGCGGGTCCCGAGCAAAAGGCCGCTCTCGGTGCTGCAGCCGCGCTGGAAGACGAGCCACCACCCGCGAACGAATACACCGTGCCGCTCGGCCTCATCACCGTCTTCACGAAGTCGACCATCAAGAGGCTGGGTGCGACCGTCGTGTCCGACCCGGCCCTCCTGATCAACGGGTTCTTCTCGGTGGACCTCGACACCGGCGGGTCCCGCGTCTCCGGGTCGGCGGTGTTCAAGCCGGCGACCACCACGTTCCTCGCGTTCGGGTTCGTGCCGGTGACCGCGACCGTCGAGTTCCTGCCGGAGGACTACCTCAACAGCAAGATGATCGAAATCGGCGGCGGGCTGTACACCGGCGACGACAACGAGATCTGGCTGAGCACCCAGCTGAACGTGATGGGCCGGGTGAGCGGCGTGAAGATCAACGGCGTCCCGGTCGATGTCGGCCCCGACTGCGTGACGGCGAAGTCGATCACGCTCCACGTAAGCGGTCACTACGACCCCTTCACCACCGGCCACATCAAGGACCCGAACTTCACGCTGCCCGAATTCCGCGACTGCGGCTCCGGCAGCCAGGACCTGACCAAGCTGCTCTCCGGCATGAGCTCGGGCGAGGGCAACGAGGCCAAAATCGACACCTACAACCTGAACGGGTGCACCGAGCCCGACCACACCAAGTGCCCGGAAGACACCCTTCCGCCCAAGCAGGGCTCACCGGCTGCGGCGGCGAAGGCGGCCGCGAAACCGAGGTAAACCGAGTCGAGGGGGAACGATGGGGATTGGAACGGCGCTCGCAGCAGCGTTGCTCGTCACGGGGGTGGCGACGGGAACGGCAGCCGCGGCGACGGTGACGGTGCAGACCGGCGCGCTGACCTACACCTGCGCTTTCCCGGGCCTCACACCGCAAGCCACGATGCTGACCGCCCAGCTGGACGTCACCGATCTCAACCCCGGGCAGCCGTTCACGGTAGTGCCCGCCGCGACACAGGTCATCCCGAGCAACGTGCGCGCCTTCCTGCGCAGTTCCGGCTACGACGCGGTCCGCGGCTCGCTCGGCGGGTCGTTCACCGTCTCGGGCGCGGCTCCGGCATCCGGATCGGTCGGCGGAGAGTTCCCGGAGCAGCCGATCGGCACGACGGGCTCGATCACGCTCCACGTGGCCGGGCCGGTCCAGACGTTCACGGCCGAGCCCGCCGGCACGGTCGCGTTCGCGATGGGCCCGGGCCTCTCCGACGGGCTCCAGCTCCACCGGGCGTCGACCGGAACCTGGGTCGTCTGGTCGGTGAGCTGCCCGCTGAAGGTGACCAACCCGGCGCAGAACGTCTCGTTCCAGCCGGCCATCGTGATCGGCTGACGCAGCTTCCCAAGGGTAGCATCCATTGTGGACAATTCGAAGGGGAGTCGGATGATCCTGCGCGTCCTCACCACGGTTTCGTGCGCCGCCGCGATGGCGGTGCCCATGGCCGGCCCGGCATCCGCCGCGACCGTCACGTACCAGACCGGTCCCGTCATCAACGCCTGCGACCTGCTCCCGGGCGTCACCCCGCAACCCGGGACCATGACAACCCGGTTCGACGCCCCGGACTCCGTCGCCTCGGGCACCACGGTCACGCCGGCCGGCGTGGGTGGCGGCGTGCGGTTCGAAGCGGGTCCCCACGCGATCTTGACCGCCTACGGCTACGACGGCTTCCGCGGCCACGTCGACCTGGGCCTGTCAGCGACCGGCGCGACGCTCTCCGGGCCGTCGGCCACCGGGCTGACCGTGCCCGAGCAGATCTATCCCGCCGGTGGCGCCTTCGAGATCCAGTTCGAGCAGGGGCCGGGTGCGGTGGTGCCGTCACTGACCGCGGGCCCGCCCGGCACGGCCACGGTCAAGGTCACCACCACGGCCACCTTCACCCTCGAGGTCCACAAGAAGTCCACCGGTGTGTGGAACCCGTGGACCATGACGTGCAACATCAGGGTGACGAACCCGCCGCAGAACCCGGAGTTCAGCCCGTCGATCCCGGTGACCTGACGGGGTATGGCGAAGTCCGGTGTGGACGCGCGCCCTCACCGGCCGGTGCGTTCCGCCTGCATTTCGGCGGCGCGTGCGTTGGCGTCCCTCGACGAGAGGGCGACCCAGTTCCGGCGGGTCCGGCTCCCCGCCCTTCGCCGCACGGAACCACATGGTGGAAGTCTGGGACTCGCCGATGAACTGTCCTACCAGGACATTGAAGTCGTTGCCGAGGCCGCCCGGACAACCGTCCGCCGGACCGCGCTACTGCGACGTCCACTGTGGACGCGACCCGCCTGACCGCGGCGACGGCAGCAGCTCGCTCACCGGGTACCGCAACGGCATCGGCGCCGCCCCCGCGCGCAACGCCAGCTCCATCTCGAAGCGCGCCGCCGGGTCACGGAGACTCTCGCCGAACGTCGCCTGCAGCTGGCGCATGCGGTAGCGGACCGTCTGCGGGTGGACGCCAAGGCGCTCGGCGATCTCCACCACGTTGCCCTGGCTGTCCAGCCACGCCCGCAGCGTCTCCAGCAGCCGCTCCTGCTGCTTGCCCGTCATCTCCGCCAGCGGCGCGAACAGCCGGTGCCGCAGCGTGCCGACCAGGCCCGTGTCGGAGTTGACCAGCAGCGTAGCCAGGTGCTCCTCCGCTCGCAGCACCGGGCGCGCCGCCAGGACGCCGCGCTCGGCCAGCTGCAGCGCGTTCCGGGCCCAGCGCAGGGAATCCGCCACCGAAGCGAGCGGGACGCACGGGCCGATCGACAGGCGGCAGTCCGGCAGCGCCACCTGCAGCGCCGCCAGCCGGGCGCTGCTCAGCTCGCCCGGGACGACGAGTTTCGGGTCGGGCGTGTCGAGTTCGGCGAGGACGTCCGCGTCCAGCCCGGCGTGCCGCCGGGCCGGGGCGACGCCACTGGCCGGGCAGATCGCCACCGGCGTCGCGTCGGACGGCACCGGCCAGCCGATCAGCTGGGCCAGCTCGGCAATCGCTTTCGGGGACGCGGGCGGCGTCTCGAGGATCAGGTGGAGCAGCTTGCGGCGCCAGGTGTCCAGCGCGCCCGCCGTGCGCGCCTTCGCCTCGAGGTAGCCGTCGAGCGCGACCGAGGCGAGCTCGTCCATGAACGCCAGCATCGCGTCGGCCAGCTGGGACATCACCGCCGACGACAGGCCGCTGCGCCGCCCGACGCGCATGATGCGCCGCCACGACACCCGCGCGCCGACGCGGTAGGCCGACTGCAGCGTGTCGAGGCTGCGGCCCTCGCGCATTTCGTTCTGCCCCAGCCGGTGGTGCACCTCGTGGGACTGTTCCTTCGACACCGTGGGGTCGGCGATCTGCGCGACGAACAGCGTGATCGCGTATTCGACGCCGGCCCGGATCGACTTGCCGTAGGGCCCGTCGAGCGGGCGCGCGTAGGCCGGGATGGTCGCGCGGATCTCTTCGACGATTTCGGCGGCGAGGCTGGCCAGCTCGGGGCGCAGGATGTCGGCGAGCTTGCGCGGCAGAGCGGCGGGTGGCGGCGGCGCAGCGTGATCGAATCCGCGCTCCACCGACATTGCAGCTCCTTCGTTCCGCCCCCAGGACACCGGTCGCGGGGCACCTCGCGGCCGGGCACCCGGGCTTGTTGCCCGGGTGACAACCGACACATCGAAAAACTAACGCCAAACGTGTCACACCCGTGAAGGAAAACCGATTTCTTGTCACCGCGGTGACAAATTCACGCGGCCTGGCTGCGGTCAGCTCACAAGTGTCCCGCCGACTGCACCTGAACGTGCGTACGAACGGACGAACCTCCAACGACCGGCTCGCGCTGCGGTTACGCCCGCATCTTGTATCGTGTGGTTGATACAAGCGAGAGGAGCGGTGATGCTGCAGCTCGACAACATGCTCTTGGTCGCGGCCATCATGGGCGTGTTCGGCCTGGTGATCCTGATCGTGCTCTGGCCGGGGAAGAAGCACGGTAAGCGCTTGCTGAAGCGCTGGGGCGTCGCCGAACCCGACGACGGGGAGGTCGAGCTCGCCGTCCGGTACCTCAAGCGGCGCCGGCTCTGGTACCCGTGGCTGTTCCTCGCGATCCCGCCGCTGCTCGACGACCGGGGGCTGGGCTCGATCCTCACCACGCTGCTGCTGGGCGGCCTGATCGCCGAGCTGCTGGCGCAGCGGCCGTCCCGCGGTCCGCGCCGCGAAGCCGATCTGGCGCCGCGGACGCTGCTGGGGGTCGTCCCGGTGTGGGTGCTGGTGCTCGGCGGGCTGGCGGCCGCGGGATCGATGGTGCACCTCGGCCTGACCGCGCAGTGGAAGCTGCTGGCGGTGGCCGCGGGCACGGTGGTGGTCAGCGCGGCGATCACGCTGCTGGCGGTGCGCCGCCCGCCGGCCGGTGCCCCGCGCGCCGACCTGGCGCTGCGCTGCCGCAGCGCGCGGGTGGCGATCGGGCTGGGCATCGGCGCGTGCACGGCGGTCGGCTGGCCGGCCGGCAACCTGGTCTCGTTCCTGGCGGTCGTGGCGGGCTTGGCGGGGTTCCTGGCGGTGACGGCCCCGGCGAAACGCCTGCCGGCGGCGGCGTGAAGATCGTCGTCGACACCGAGAACGGCGTGGCCCCTTGGCGGCAGGTGCACGACCAGGTGATCCGCGCGGTGACGACGGGGGTGCTGCCGGAGGGGGCCCGGCTGCCGCCGATCCGCCAGCTGGCGCGGGACCTCGGGCTGGCGTCGGGAACGGTGGCCCGGGCGTACCGCGAGCTGGAGACGGCGGGCTGGGTGGCCACGGCCCGGGCGCGCGGCACGGTGGTGACGGTCCCGTCGGGCCGCCCGGACCGCGCGGCGCTCCTGGCCGCCGCGGCGGCGGAGTTCGCGGCCCAGGCCCAGGACCTGGGCGCGGACGAGGCGGCGGCGGTCGCCGCGATCCGCGCCGCCTACGAACCGGAGCGGAGCCGGTGAAGGCTCAGCCGAGCAGGCGGCCGATCGCCGCCAGCACCGGCTCCAGGACCTCGACTTCACGCGGCGTCCCCACGCACTCGGTGATCCCCGCGCCGACCACCTCGAACCGGGCCAGCGCGTCCAGTTCCGACACCAGCCGCGCGATCGTCCAGCCGTCCGGCTCCGGGTAGTTCAAGCCCGCGAACTCGCCCGGGTCCAGCACGTCCAGATCCACGTGCACGTACAGCTTTTCGACGGCCGTCAGCGCCTCGACCGACGTCACCACCAGCCCGCGGGCCACCGCCGCCCGTTCCTCCGGGTCGAACGCCCGTGTCCCGGCGAGGAAGACGTTCCCCGGAGTCAGGGCCGGGTCCGCGGCGAACTCCGGGTCGCCCTCGCCGAACAGCGACCGCAGCACCATGCCGTGGAACGCCCCCGAGGGCGACGAGTCCGCCGTGTTCAGGTCCGGGTGGGCGTCGAACCACGCGACGCCCAGCCCGGGCCCGTGGCGGAAGCGGGCCACGCCGATCGGCACCAGCTCGACGCCGCAGTCACCGCCGATCGTCAGCACCGGGCCGCCCGGCGCCTCCAGGGCCGCCAGCTGGGCCGCGCGGTTCGCGCCGGTCAGCACGGCACGGGCCGCGATCCCACGGTCCACTTCGGACACCGAACGCGTCTGCCGGACGTGGTGCACCGGCCGGCCGAGCACGTGCCCGGCCAGCTCCGAGAGCGCCACGCAGCCGTCCGGCAGCTCCGCCGCGCGCGGTCCCACCGCGCCTTGCCGTTGCGGTACCGCGTTGATCAGCACCCGCCGAGCGTATCGCTCACTCGAGCACCAGCAGAAGGTCACCGCCCTCGACCTGCTGCACCGCGGTGATCGCCCGCCGGGCCACCTTGCCGCCGGCCGGCGCCGTGATCGAGGCCTCCATCTTCATCGCCTCGATCGTCGCGACCGTCGCCCCGGCTTCGACCGTGTCACCCTCGGCGACCTGCAGCGTGACCACGCCCGCGAACGGCGCCGCGATCTGCTTCGGGTTGCCCTTCTCGGCCTTCTCCGTCGCCGGGATGTCCGAGGCGATCGAGCGGTCGCGGATCTGGATCGGCCGCAGCTGGCCGTTCAGCGTCGACATCACCGTGCGCACGCCGCGCTCGTCGGCCTCGCCGATCGCCTCCAGCTCGATGAGCAGCCGAACGCCCGGCTCGAGGTCGACCGGGTACTCCTCCCCCGGCCGCAGCCCGTAGAAGAAGTCCTTGCTGGGCAGCACCGACGTGTCGCCGTAGGCCTCGCGGTGCGCCTCGAACTCCTTCGTCGGGCCGGGGAACAGCAGCCGGTTGAGCGTCCGCCGGGGGTGCTCGGAAAGCGCTGTGCGGTCCTCTTCGGACAGTTCGGCGACCGGCTTCGCGGCGGCCCGGCCCTCCAGGGCCTTGGTGCGGAACGGCTCCGGCCAGCCGCCCGGCGGGTCGCCGAGCTCGCCGCGCAGGAAGCCGATCACCGAGTCGGGGATGTCGAACTTGTTCGGCTCCGCCTCGAAGTCGGCCGGCGAGACGCCCGCGCCGACCAGGTGCAGCGCGAGGTCGCCGACGACCTTGGACGACGGCGTCACCTTGACCAGGTGGCCGAGGATCTTGTCCGCGGCGGCGTACATCGCCTCGATGTCTTCGAACCGGTCGCCCAAGCCGAGCGCGATGGCCTGGGTGCGCAGGTTCGACAGCTGGCCGCCGGGGATCTCGTGGTCGTAGACGCGCCCGGTCGGCGAGGCCAGCCCGGCCTCGAACGGCCCGTAGATCTTGCGCACGCTCTCCCAGTACGGCTCCAGGTCGCCGATCGCCCGCAGGTCGAGCCCGGTGGTGCGGGCGGAGTGGTCGGTGGCCGCCACGATCGACGACAGCGACGGCTGCGACGTCGTGCCCGCCATCGACGAGACCGCGCCGTCGACGGCGTCCGCGCCCGCGTTGATCGCCGCGAGGTAGGTGGCCAGCTGGCCGCCCGCGGTGTCGTGGGTGTGGATGTGCACCGGCAGGTCGAACTCCTTGCGCAGCGCGGTGACCAGCTTGGTCGCCGCGGGCGCGCGCAGCAGCCCGGCCATGTCCTTGATCGCCAGGACGTGCGCCCCGGCGCCGACGATCTGCTCGGCCAGCTTGAGGTAGTAGTCGAGCGTGTAGAGCTTCTCGGCCGGGTCGGACAGGTCCGAGGTGTAGCAGAGCGCCACCTCGGCGACCGCGGACCCGGTCTCCCGCACGGCTTCGATGGCCGGGCGCATCTGCTCGACGTCGTTGAGCGCGTCGAAGATCCGGAAGATGTCGATGCCGGTCTTGGTCGCTTCTTCGACGAAGGCGTTCGTCACCTCGGTGGGGTACGGCGTGTACCCGACGGTGTTGCGCCCGCGCAGCAGCATCTGCAGGCAGATGTTCGGCACGGCCTCGCGCAGCGCGGCCAGCCGCTCCCACGGGTCCTCGGCGAGGAACCGCAGCGCGACGTCGTAGGTCGCGCCGCCCCAGCACTCCAGGGAAAGCAGCTGGGGCAGCGTGTTCGCGACGACCGGTGCCACCGCGAGGAGGTCCTTCGTGCGGACGCGGGTGGCGAGCAGCGACTGGTGCGCGTCGCGGAACGTCGTGTCGGTGACGCCGATGTGCGGCGACTTCCGCAGCCACTCCGCGAACCCGGCCGGGCCCAGCTCGGCGAGCTTCTGCTTCGAGCCCGGCGCCGGCTCGGCGTCCTTCGGCAGCTTCGGCAGCTTCAGCGTGGCGTCCGGGGTCTTCGGGCGTTCGCCGTGCGGCTTGTTGACCGTCTGGTCGGCGAGGTAGGTCAGCAGCTTCGTGCCGCGGTCGGCCGAGGTCCGGGCGGTGAGCAGGTGCGGGCGTTCCTCGATGAACGACGTCGTGACGCGCCCGGCGCGGAAGTCCGGGTCGTCGAGGACGGCCTGCAGGAACGGGATGTTCGTGGCGACCCCGCGGATCCGGAACTCGGCGACGGCGCGGCGCGCGCGGCCGACGGCGGTCTTGAAGTCCCGTCCGCGGCAGGTGAGCTTGACCAGCAGCGAGTCGAAGTGGGCGCTGATCTCGGTGCCGGAGAAGGCGGTGCCGCCGTCGAGCCGGATGCCCGAGCCGCCCGGCGAGCGGTAGGCGGAGATCATCCCGGTGTCCGGGCGGAAGCCGTTGGCCGGGTCCTCGGTGGTGATGCGGCACTGCAGCGCGGCGCCGCGCAGGTAGATCTTGTCCTGGCTCAGGCCGAGGTCGTCGAGGGTCTCGCCGGAGGCGATCCGCAGCTGCGACTGGACCAGGTCGACGTCGGTGACCTCTTCGGTGACCGTGTGCTCGACCTGGATGCGCGGGTTCATCTCGATGAAGACGTGGTTGCCCTGCTTGTCGAGCAGGAACTCGACGGTGCCGGCGTTGCGGTAGCCGATCTGCTTGGCGAACTTGACGGCGTCCGCGCAGATCCGGTCCCGCAGCTCGGGGTCGAGGTTCGGCGCCGGGGCGAGCTCGACGACCTTCTGGTGGCGCCGCTGCACCGAGCAGTCGCGCTCGTAGAGGTGGATGATGTTGCCCGCGCCGTCGGCGAGGATCTGCACCTCGATGTGCCGCGGCTCGACGACGGCCTTCTCGAGGAAGACGGTGGGGTCGCCGAAGGCGGACTCGGCCTCGCGCGCGGCGGCCTCGATGGACTCGCGCAGCACGGCGGGGTCCTCGACCCGGCGCATCCCGCGCCCGCCACCCCCGGCGACGGCCTTGACGAAGACGGGGAAGCCGAGGTCTTCGGCCGCCGCGACCAGGGCGTCGACGTCACTGGACGGCTCGGACGAGCCGAGCACGGGCACGCCGGCCTCGCGCGCGGCCTTGACCGCGCGGGCCTTGTTACCGGTGAGTTCGAGGATGTCGGCGCTCGGCCCGACGAAGGTGATCCCCGCTTCCTCGCACGCGCGCGCGAGATCGGGGTTCTCCGAGAGGAAGCCGTAACCGGGGTAGACGGCATCGGCACCGGCCTTCTTCGCGGCGGCGACGATCTCGTCGACCGAGAGGTAGGCGCGCACGGGGTGACCGGGTTCGCCGATCTCGTACGCCTCGTCGGCCTTCAGCCGGTGCAGCGAGTTGCGGTCTTCGTGCGGAAACACGGCAACCGTGCCGGCACCGAGTTCGTAGCCGGCGCGGAACGCCCGGATCGCGATCTCCCCGCGGTTGGCCACCAGAACCTTGCGGAACATGCCCGGTCCTTCCCTCTTGGATCGGTAAGTCAACGCACGTTACCCGGTTCTTCCCGCTCTGCGGGAGTTCAGTCCCGGGTGATGGACATCATGCGGACCGGGAGGTTCACTGGTCAGCCCTGGTGGCAGTCCTCGACGACACCTCGCCGCACGTGGAGGCGGATGCGGTTCCGGCGCAGTTCCAGCGTGACCGCCGAGGGTTTCTCGATGTCGAAGACTTGCACCTGGAAGCCGTCACGCTCACAGCGGGCCGTGGCCTCGTCGGTCTTCCGGCCGACCAGCTCGGCCAGGTCGAACGAGGGTGGGCGGAGTTCGAGCGGGAAGCCGGGCATAGCGCACCTCCTCCGGGACCAGCTTCCCGGAGCCGGGCCTCGGTCGCCAGACGGCGCGTGGCGCAACCGCCCGGCCGTGGCCGGCTGCACACCGACGGCCCCAGAACATCCCCCGCCTCTCCCAGCACGGCTCCGGCAAAGTCTTTGTGCTGGTCAGGTGGGTATTGCGAGCAGGGTGAGGGCTCGGGTGGTGTTGCGGGCGGTGTGGGGGAGTGCTTGGGCGATGTTGGTGTGGCCGGTGTGGCGGTGTGTGCTGGTGGCGAGGTTGCGGAGGCTGGCCATGACTCGGGGTGCGGTTCCTGTGCGGGTTCGGGATTGGTCTTCTTTGTAGGTGACGTCGCGGACCCAGTGGAGTTTGTTTTCGATGTGCCAGTGGCTGCGGACATAGTCTCCGATGTGGGCGGGGTGGGCGTAGCGGCCGGTGAGGCTGGTGAGGCCCAGCGCGGCGTGGGCGGAGCGTTTCCGGCTGGTGTGGTGGGTGGTGTAGCGCTCGATGAGGAACGCGTGGCTGGCGTGGGGGAAGTCGATGGCCGGGTAGCCGAGGAAATCGCCCAGGGGTGCGAGCTGGACGGTGCGGCGTTCGCTGCGGCCGTGGCCGCTGCCGCTGGTGATGTGGGCGGGGATTTCGTGCCAGGGCAGGGTGTCGAGCAGGCCGTGGAGACGGTGTTGGTTCTCCTTGACGGTGAAGACGTAGTATGCGCCGCGTTGATGCAGGTAGCGGGCGTGTTCGGCGGTGGTGTGCAGGGCGTCGGCGGTGACCACCCGCCCGGTCAGGTCGATGGTGTCCAGCAGCGGTTGGAACCAGGTGATTTCGCTGTTGCCGGCTGGGACCTGGCGTTGCCCGAGCACTGTTGCCGTGTTGTGGGTGATCGCGGCGAGCAGGTGCACTCCGGCGCCTCCGGTGCGGGCGAAGGTGCCGCGCAAGGATTTGCCGTCCACCGCGATCGCCGCCGGTGGGGTCTCGGCCGGGTCGGTGTTGCTGGTGTCGCGGTGGGCGAGCCAGCTGCTGATCACGTCGTCGAGGAGGTCGCCGTCGACCCGGCCGGCCACGCGCCGCACGGTGGCCTCATCGGGTGCTGCATACCGGGCATGGCGGGGGTCGAATCGTGCGCCCAGCGCGGCCAGCACCGACTGTGGGGCGTCGGCGGCCCATTCACCGATCGCGGTGAACGACTGGGCTCCGGCCACTACGGCTGCGGCCGCGAGCGCCAGGATCGACCCGATCGGATGTCGCACACCCCGTCGGTCGCGTGGATCAGGTATGCCGGCGAGCTGTTTGCGCAGGTCAGCAGCCCAACGTGAATCGGCATCGGAAGCGATGACCGGGGCCAGACGATCAACTACGACAGGGATCAGGCACGATTGCTCAGCGGGCACGACTCTCTCACACGATCATGGGACCTAGACAATCACATGATCAACGAGGGCCGTGCCCGCCCTGCAACCAGGCCAAAAGACTTTGCCGGAACCCTGCCTCTCCCAGGGGGGCGTCCCCAAGTCCATTCTATCGGGCCTCCCGGACACCCAAACCGGAAAAGCCGCAGATCGGACACGGTGTCCACACCTCGGCCGAGTTGTGGACAACCGCCTCTCACCCACCAGGCGGCGCATAAAGCAGCCGGTTCGCCGTGCCGTCCGGAACCCCCTTGAGCGCGTCCGGCGTCGCCGCGCGGATCAGGGCGTCGGCCACCTGGGCCGGGGTGTCGCCGGGGTGCTGGGCGCGGTACAGCGCCGCCACGCCGGCCGCGAACGCCGCCGCCATCGACGTGCCCGATTCCGGGCCCGCGCCCGTGCCGCCCGCTATCGGGGACGGGATGTCGGCGCCCGGGGCGTACAGGTCGACGTCCTGGCCCGAGTTCGACGTCTTGTCCGGGCGGTCCTGGGCGTCGGAGGCCGCGACCGTCAGCGCTTCCGGCACCCGGCCCGGCGAGAAGCCGCTCGCGTCGGCCGTCTCGCTGCCCGCCGGCACGGCGATCGGCACCACCGCCGCCAGCCGTTTCACAGCGGCATCGAGCTGGTCGTTCGGCACCCCGCCGATGCCGAGGACGGCGACCGCGGGCTGCTGGGCGTTCTGCGCGACCCAGTCGATCCCGGCGATGATCTGGTCGGTCGCGCCGCCGCCGTCTTTGTCGAGCACGCGCACCGGCACGATCTGTGCCCCCTTCGCGACGCCGTAATCCTTGCCCGCGGCGATGCCGGCCAGGCGGGTGCCGTGGCCGTTGGGGTCGGACGTGTCGGACCCGCCGTGGAGGAAGTCGCGCCCGGGCGCGACCCGGCCCTGGAAGTCGGGGTGCTGCGCGTCGACCCCGCTGTCGATGACGTAGATCGTGACGCCCGACGCGTCGCTCGCGTAGTGGTAGGCGTGGTCGAGCCCGGTCCGCTGGTCGATCCGGTCCAGCCCCCAGCTGGGCGGATCCGGCTGCACCCCGCCGCTCGAGACCTGGCCGGCGAGCACGGCCATGGCCGCGAGAAGCATCCTCATGATCGTCGTGGTACCCCGGCGGTGCCCGGAGGACAACTCAGGACTGTCGCCCGTTCGGCTGATTCCGGGCCCGGACGGCCAGGACGGCGGTGTCGGCGGCGAGCAGCACGAGGGCCACCACGGCGATCAACTGCCCGCCCAGCGCCAGGGAACTCTCCTCCGCGACGGCGGCGAACGTCGGTGCCAGCACGCCGAGCAGCCCGGCGGTCCCCGTGGCCAGCACGGCGCAGCCGACCGGGCTCGGGCGAAGCGTCATGGCGACGACCGGCACGATCACGGCCAGCAGAGCGCCGAGCAGGAAGTAGGCGGTCGCCCGGCCCGCGTCACTGGAGTCGTAGGTGTTCAGGTCGACGAGCTGGACGATCCACCCGGTCGCGGCCGCCACGCCGAGCCCGATCGCCACCCACGCCGGCCAGCCGCGCACCCGCCCGGCGCCCAGTGCGACCGCGGGGCTCCGCCGGAGCGCCGCGAGCGCGCTCGCCCCCGCGACCAGCCAGGCGATGTGGGCGAGCAGTGCGAAGGTGTAGCCGGTTTTCAGCTCGGTGTCCCCGTTCTGGGAGAGCGCGATCGCCTCGCCGAGGAAGCGCAGCAGCCCGAAGAGCGCGGCGAGGCCGGTTCCGAACAGCAGCGCGGGACCGGTCCACGACCTCGTCCGCGGCGTCAGCGTCAGGATTCCGGCGAGCAGGGCGCACGCGGCCACGATCAGGACGGCGGACTCCATGCCGGGCCGGTACTGGGTCAAGGAATAGCCGTAGCGGTACTTCAGCGGCAGCCCGGCCACCGCGAACACCGCGCCGGCGATCGCGACGACCCCGGCGAACCCGCCGACCGGGTCCATCGCACCGGCCGGTTCCGTGGCCGGCCGGGCGACGGGTACCGGAGCAGCCGCCGCGGGCTGCGCTTCCGCCGCGACGACCGGCTCGGGCTCGGAATCCGTCGCGAGCCGCCTGGTCTGCTCAGCAACCACCGAGCCAGGCGCAGCCGCCGCGGGCTCGGGCACAGCTCCCACTGCGGGCTCGGGCGCCGTCGCCGATTCCGGGGCCGCCAGTTCCGAGGTCGCCGGTTCTGAGGTCGCCGGTTCCGCAACCACCGCTTCCGAGGCCGCCAGTTTCGAGGCCACCGGTTCCGCGACCGCTTCCGAGACCGCCGGCTCCGAGACCGCCGGCTCCGAGACCACCGCTTCCGAGGCCGCCGGCTCCGGCGCCACCGGCTCCGGAGCCGCCGGTTCCGGCTCGGCTTCCGCGACCACCGCCTCGGGCTCCGCGACCGGCAGGGCCTCGATTTCCACCGCGACGACCACCTCCCCGGTGGGCCCGCTCACCACGACCTTCCCGCGCCGCACCCCCGCGTCCCCGGCCGTGACCGAAAGCTCCGCCCCACCAGCCACTTCGGTCACCACGATCCACGAGTGCGAAGCCTCGAACCGCACCTCCCGCGCCACCGGCGGCCCCAGCACCCGCAGCGAACCCGAGGCTCGCGAATCCGCCGCCGCCGACAGCCGCACCGATGGCGTGTCCACCCGCACCACCGCGAACGACAACGCGTCCGAAGCCGCCGCCGCCACGTGCTCGATGTCCGTCGAGGACATCGTCTTCAGCGCCTCGAACGCTCCCATCGCCACCGGCAGGTTCGAGCTCGACAACCGGCGCCGCAGCTCCGCCACCGCGCCCAGCCGGGTGAACGGGTTCTCGGCCCCGATCGCCGCCGCCAGGTCCGGCGGGATCGGAGACGGCTTGATGCGCCGCCGCCGGCTCTTCGCCAGGTACAGCTCGCCCTGCATCTCGATGTCGCGGCTCGGTGTCTGCTTCGGGTTGCGCTCGCGGACCCGGTCGAACAGGTACTCGTACAGCTCGCCCAGAGCGATCCAGCCGTCCTCGTCGCGGTCCGCCTCGCCCGTGCGCAGGCCCTCCACCAGCGCCGACGTGAACACCGACGGCCGGGCCGGCTCGTCCGAGGCCAGCCTCGCGCCCTCGAAGGCGTACTCGATCGAGTTCGACGCCGTGATGACCGCCCGGCCGCGGCCGCCGCGGAAGCTGTCGAGCACGTTCGCGTCGCCCGACGCCCGGACCGCCACGCCCTGGCCGAACGCCCCGCCGTAGCAGCAGTCCAGCAGCAGGACGATGCTGCGCGAACGGCTTTGCCGGATGCACTGCTGCACGAACTGCGCGGGCACCGCCGTCGACCGCAGGCGGTCGGGGCGGGTGTTGCGGGCCGCGAAGTACAGCCCTCCCGAATCGTCCTTCAGCCCGTGGCACGAGAAGTGCAGCAGCAGGACGTCGTCGGGCCCGCCCTCGGCGCAGAGGTCCTCGATCTCCGCCTGCACCACGTGCGCCGTTTCGTTCCGCACCACGGAGACGTCGAAGTCGCTGATCGCGCGGTCGGCGAGCACGCCGGCCAGGGCATCCGCGTCCGCCGCGGGTGAGCCCAGGCGCTGCAGCCCCGCGTTGTCGTACTCGCCGTTGGCGACGATCAACGCCCGCCTCCGCCCGGCCATACCGGTAGGAAACGCCCAACCGGCCCGTTACGGCAAGCAGCCGAACGGGCACACCTATTCACCGGCGGACCGGAAAATCGTTTCCTGCTTCTCGAGGCAGACGACGGCGTCCCACGCGGCCGCGACGTCGACCGCGGGCGTCAGGTGCGCGTGCCGGATGGCCGTCGCCTCCGGGTGCGCGGCCACGCACGGCGCCCGATCCGCGAGGACCGCCTCCACGCTGCCTACCGCCGGCTCCCCCAAGGCCTGCTCGAACATCCGGAACCCCAGCGCAAAAGCGGGATCGGGCGCCAGCCCGGTCGTCGTCCCCGAGACGGCGGTGAGCGCCAGCGCGAAGTAGCGATCCCCCAGCTCCGCGGCCAGGTGCGTCCCCGCCGACGGCGCCGTCATGCCCGGCATCGGCGAGAACGGGACCCGCTGGAGGTGTCCGTTGTGGAGCATCAGCACGATCTTCTCGCCGGGGAACCGCCGGCGCAGCAGCCGCACGGTGGCCGCCATGTACGTGTCCCGCGACGAACTCTGCGGCTCGGGCGCGCGGCCCGCCATGAGCGCGTCGAGCTCCCGCAGGTACAGGTCGACGCGCAGGGCGCCCTCCGCGTGGTGCGCGGCGACGGCACCGTAGCCGAGGGACTCCACGTGCCCTTTGAGGACAGTCAAGGCCGTCGTCGCGGCATCCCGCGCTTCCGCGCTCATCGCCGCGTACCGACCCGGCGCGACCGCACTGCTCACCGACGCATACGGCTCACACGCGGAAAGCGCATTGTCCACAAGGGACAGATTGGCCGGATCCACGCGCAGGACCTCCGAACGCAGCGCCTGCAGCGACGGCACCGGCGAACCGGCCGAGCTCGGCACGTCAAGCCCGAAGAACCGGACGCCGCGGCCGCGCAGCCAAGTCAGCATCCCGTGCATCTCCGCCGAGTTGCCGAGGCCGAACGTCAAGCCGTCCCGCGCGATGTCGGCGACCTCGCCCGGACCGCCCCGCAGCCAGGCATCGACCAGGTGCCCCTCCGCGAAGCCGCCCTCGAACCCGAGCACCGTGAACCCGCGCTCGGTGACGAGGTGGCGCAGGAGGCGGTCGCGCAGCACGCCGAACTCGCGGATGTGATGGTTGTTCTCGCCGATGGCGACGACCTCGGCGTCGCCGATCAGGTCGGCGATTTCGGCCACGTCGACGGTTCCTGTCATACTGGGCACACTAACGCAACAGGAGTAGCAGTTGGCCACCGAGATTTCCGGGACGAAGCGTCCGGGCGGCCGCACCGAGCGGACCCGCCTCGCCGCGCTCGACGCCACCCTCGAGCTGCTCGGCGAACGCGGGTACGCGGAGCTGACCGTCGAGGCGGTCGCCGAACGTTCCGGCGTGCACAAGACGACGCTGTACCGGCGCTGGGAGTCCGCCGAGGGCCTGGTCGCGGCGGCCCTCCTGATGGGCACCGAGCGGGAGTGGACCGCCCCGGACACCGGTTCCCTGGAAGGCGACCTGCGCGAGGTCAACCTGGAGCTCGTCCACTACTTCACCTCGCCGGGCGAGCGCGAGCTGCCGACCGCGTCGATCTCGGCCGCGTTCCTCTCCGCGCGCGCCGCGGACGCCCTGCGCGAGTTCTACGTCGACCGCCACGCCCGCTCGGCGGCCATCGTCGAGCGGGCCGTCGGTCGCGGCGAGGTACCGCCCGGCACCGACGCCGTCGAGGTGGTCCGGGTGGCCTGCGGGCCGGTTTTCTACCGCCTGTTCGTGTCCCGGGAAGGCGTGACGCCGAGGGATGCCGGAGTCGCCGCGGCAGCAGCCGCGGCCGCCGCGAAAGCCGGTGTGTTCACGGCAACCGGCGGCGGTACCGCATTTCCTCCAGCGTGACGCGCCCGTCATCGACCGTCTCGGTCTGGCGGCCATCGTCGTCCACCCAGCCCTGCCGGACGTAGAAGGCCTTCGCCCGCTCGTTCGTCGCGAGCACCCACAGGACGGCGCTGTCGCCGGACATCCCTTCGACGACGCGGTCGTGCAGGGCCCGGCCGAGGCCGCGACCCCAGAAGCGCGGCAGCAAGTACAGCGCGTACAGCTGCGAAGGCCCGAAGGCGGCGAAGCCCGCGATGACGCCGTCCTCCTCGAGGACCAGCACCTGCCCGGAGCCGTCGCCGATGCGCCGGGCCCAGGAGGCCGCCCGCGTCTCGGCCGAGAGGCGCGCGAGGAAGTCCGCCGGGATCAGGCCCGCGTACGCGGCCTGCCAGGACCGCACGTGGACCTCGCCGATCGCCGGGGCGTCGGCCACCGTGGCGGCACGGACGGTGCTCAACTCTTCTCCAGGTACTCCGCGCGCTCGACGTCGACGACGTCGGCGACCATCTGCGCCAGGCCGCGGTACTTCGTCAGCTCCGGGTCCTGCGTGACGAGCTCCTGCGCCAGGGCCCGGGACGCGGCGATCACGTCCTCGTCCCGCAGCAGCGAGAGCAGCTTGAGCGTGGACCGCTTCCCGGACTGCGCGGCGCCGAGGATGTCGCCTTCGCGGCGCAGTTCGAGGTCGAGGCGCGAGAGCTCGAAGCCGTCCGTCGTGGACTCGACCGCCGCCAGCCGCTCGCGGGTCGCCGTGCCGTCGAGGGTCTCGGTGACCAGCAGGCACAGCCCCGGCACGCTGCCCCGGCCGACGCGGCCGCGCAGCTGGTGCAGCTGGCTGACGCCGAACCGGTCGGCGTCCATGATCACCATCGCGGTCGCGTTGGGGACGTTCACGCCGACCTCGATCACCGTGGTCGCGACGAGGACGTCGAGCTCGCCCGCCGAGAACGCCCGCATCACCGCGTCCTTGCCGTCGGGCGGCATCCGGCCGTGCAGCACGTCGATCTTCAGGCCCTGCAGCGGGCCGTGCGCCAGCTCGGGCGCGACCTCCAGGACCGCCAGCGGCGGCCGCTTGTCGCTCTTGTCCGACGGCGGCTCGTCGCCGATCCGCGGGCACACGACGTAGGCCTGGTGCCCCTTGCCGACCTCTTCGCGCACGCGCTGCCAGATCCGCTCGAACCACGCGGGTTTCTCGGCGACCGGCACGACCGTGGTGGCGATCGGCGACCGCCCGACCGGCATCTCGCGCAACGCCGACACTTCCAGGTCGCCGTAGACGGTCATCGCGACCGTGCGCGGGATCGGCGTCGCGGTCATGACGAGCACGTGCGGGCTGGTGTCGCCGGCGCCGCGGGTGCGCAGCGCGTCCCGCTGCTCGACGCCGAAGCGGTGCTGCTCGTCGACGACGGCGAGGCCGAGGTCGGCGAACTCGACATGATCCTGGATCAGCGCGTGCGTGCCGACGACGATGCCCGCCTCGCCGCTGACGATCTCCAGGAGCGCCTTCTTGCGCTCCTTCGCGCCCATCGACCCGGTGAGCAGCGTGACGCGGGTGGCGTTCTCCGCCGCGCCCAGCTCGCCCGCCTGGCCCAGGTCGCCGAGCATCTCCCGCAGCGAGCGCGCGTGCTGCGCGGCGAGGACTTCGGTCGGCGCCAGCATCGCCGCCTGCCGCCCGTTGTCGACGACCTGCAGCATCGCCCGCAGCGCGACGACCGTCTTGCCCGAGCCGACCTCGCCCTGCAGCAGCCGGTTCATCGGGTGCTCGGAGGCCAGGTCCGCGGCGATCTCGTCGCCGATCCCCCGCTGGCCCGCGGTGAGGTCGAAGGGCAGCCGCTTGTCGAAGGCCTCCATGAGCCCGCCGCTGACGTGCGGGTTGGCCTTCGCCGGCCGCGAGATGGCCGAGTGGCGCCGCTGCGCGAAGATCAGCTGGACGGCCATGGCTTCGTCCCACTTGAGCCGCTTCTTCGACGCCTCCAGGTGCGCCCAGTTCTCCGGGCGGTGGATGCCGCGCAGCGCGTTGTCGAGGTCGGACAGCTTGTGCAGGCGCCGCAGCTCGGCGGGCATCGGGTCGTCGTCGACCTCGAGGACGTCGAGGACCTGGCGCACGCACTTGGCGATCGACCAGGTCGGCATGCCTTGGGCCGCCGGGTACACCGGGATGATCGCGGCGAGGAAGTTGTCCATCGCCTCGGCTTCGTTCTCGGCGTCGAACAGCTCGTACTCGGGGTTGGTCAGCTGCAGGGTGTCGCGGAAGGCGGACACCTTGCCGGCGAACAGGCCGGTCTTGCCGGGGACCAGGTCCTTCTCGCGCCAGGCCTGGTTGAAGAACGCGCAGGTCAGCCGGCGTTTCCCGTCGGTGATGACCATGTCGATGATGGTCCCGTTGCGTGCCTTCATCCGCCGCTTGCTCACCTTTTCGATGCGCGCCAGCACGGTGGCGTGCTCGCCGAGCTCGAGGCCGGCGATGTCGGTGAGCTCGCCGCGCTCGGCGTAGCGGCGCGGGTAGTGGCGCAGCAGGTCGCTGACCGTCTCGATGTCCAACGACGTGGCGAGCGCCTTCGCCGTCTTGGCTCCCAGCAGCAACGGCAGCTTGTCGCGCAGTCCGGCCATCCGCTATTCGACTCCCATCAGCAGCACGGCGTCCGCCTGGCCGCTGGCGTAGCCGGCCATCTCCACCTCCGGGTGCTCCACCCGCAGCTGCTCCGCGAGCTCCTCGGCGACCCCCGGCGGGGCCGCCGCCCCGCTCAGCACCGTCACCAGCTCGCCGCCGAGCGCGAGCATCCGGTTGAGCACCTTCATCGCGGCCGCGACCAGGTTCGTCTCGGACGCGGGCGCGGGTTCGATCAGCACCACCTCGTCGTCGACCAGGCCGACCACGTCGCCGGACTGGGCCCGGCCCACCCAGGTTAGCGACTCCTCCTGCGCGATCCGCAGTTCGCCACGCCTGGTCGCGGCGGCCGCTTCGGCCATCGCGACGACGTCGTCGTTGGTGCGGCGCCCGGCGTCGTGCACGGCGAGGGCGGCCAGCACCTGCACCGGCGAGGCGCACGGGATGACCACGACGTCCCGGTCGGCGGCCATCGCGTGCCCGGCCGCGGTGTCCGCCGCGGCGGTGAGGGCGACGCTGCCCGGCAGCACGGTCACCTGGCGCCCGGCGGCCTCGTTGAACAGGCCGATCATGTCCTCGACGCTCGGCGTGCCGCCCTCGGGCACGGCCAGCACCGGGATGCTCTCGGCGCGCAGCAGCTCGGCCAGCGCCCCGCCGTGGACGACGGCGACGACCGTCCGGTCGATCCCGCCGCCCGGCTCGATCGGCGTCGGCGTGAGCAGCGGTTCGACCCGGATCCGGCGCGGGCGGCCGAGCGCGAGCCCGGCCTCGATGGCGGCGCCGATGTCGGCGCAGTGGACGTGCACGGCGTGGCTGCCCGAGCCGTCGCCGGCCACCGTGACGCTGTCGCCGAGGCCGCTCAGCTCCTTGCGCAGGGTCGGCAGGCTCGCCTCGTCGACGCCGTCCAGGAGGTACATGACCTCCCAGGCGTAGGCGTCGGGGAGTTCGGTGCGGACTTCGAGCGCGTGCTCCTGCTCGAGCGGCGTGCCGGTGAGCACGCCGACCAGCGCGTCGAGCACGGCGACGAGACCGCGCGCCCCGGCGTCGACGACCCCGGCCCTGGCCAGCGCGGGCAGCTGCTCGGGCGTCTTTTCGAGGGCGTGCGCGGCCTCTTTCGCGGCCTTCGCCGCGATGTCGCCCAAGGAACTCGTGTCGCCGCGGACGGCGAGGGCGACGGCGTGCAGGACGGTCAGGATGGTCCCGGCGACCGGGCGGCTGACGGCGCCGGTGGCGACCTCGTCGGCGTGGCCCAGCGCCCGGGCCAGCCACGGGCCGTCCAGGTCGCCTTCGGCGCGATCGGCGAGCCCGCGCACGACCTGGGAAAGGATCACGCCGGAGTTGCCCTTCGCGGAGGCGACCGCGCCCCGCGCGAGGACCTTCAGCGCTTCGGCGGCGTCACCCGGAGTGGCTTCGGAGAGTTCCCGGGCCGCGCCGGTCATCGTGAAGAGCATGTTGGAGCCGGTGTCGGAGTCGGCGACGGGGTAGACGTTGATCTCGTCGATGGCCGGGCGCAGGCTCGCGAGACTGTGCACACAGCCCGCCGCCCAGGCCGACACCGCCGCCGCGTCCAGCACCCGCACCCCGTGACCTCCTGACCGGTTCCCGGGCAGCGTATCGACCCGGTGCCGGGGGGCCGGAACGCAGTAGTTACTATGGTCGAGTTGCCCAGTCCGTCTGGGCTCATTTCTATGACCCAGATCCAAAGGAGTTCGACGTGGCTGCCGTGTGCGACGTCTGTGGCAAGGGACCCGGCTTCGGCAAGTCGGTCTCGCACTCCCACCGCCGTACCAACCGCCGGTGGAACCCGAACATCCAGACCGTGCACGCCAAGGTGGGTGTGTCCCAGCGCAAGCGCCTGAACGTGTGCACCTCGTGCATCAAGGCGGGCAAGGTCGTTCGCGGCTGAGGCGAGAAGTTTCGGATGGCGGGTGCTCCTCGGAGCACCCGCCATTTTCATGCCCAGGCCACAGACGTCCCAGGCCACAGACGCGGTGAATGACTCATTCCTGGCGTCTGACGCCAGGAATGAGTCATTCACTGCATGCGGGGCCGGGCTGACGCCTCCTTCAGGAAGTCCGTCAGCAAGGGCTTGAGCGTCTCCGGGAACTGCAGCACCCCGTGGTCCTGCCCGTCCAACGTCTCGTGACGAGCGCCCGGCACCGCCGCGGCCGCCGCCCGGGCGCCTGACTGGAGTGCCTCGTCGCTCGCGCCGCCGCCGATCACCAGCGTCGGCACCTTGATGCGAGCCAGGTTCTCCGTGCGCGGGCGAGCCTCCGGGCCGCAGATCGTCAGGTCGTACGGGAGCGTGTGCGCCAGCGCCGTGAACCAGCCCCAGACCGGCGCTTGCTTCATCCCCTCGATCATCTCTTCCGGCGTGCCCGCGACCTTCAGGAACGTCGCCACCGCGCCGTCGCGATCCCCCGCCGCCAGCCGGGCGCGAACGTCGGCCACGACGTCCGCCCGCTGGTGCTCGTCCGTCGAGTACGGCGGCTCGTACGCCACCACGCGCTCGATCGGGAGACCGGCCGCGGCCGCCTCCAGGGCCAGGATCGCGCCCGACGAGTGGCCGAACACCGACGCCGTTCCGCCCGCCTGCGCGATCAGCGCCGCGATGTCCTCGATCTCCCGCTCCACCGCGTACTCGGCCGAGTCGCCGGAGTCACCGCGGCCCCGGCGGTCGTAGACGATCGTCGTGAAATCGCCGGCCAGGACCTCGGCCAGGCCCACCGTGGTCGTCCGGTCGTTGAACGCGCCGCCGACCAGGATCACCGGCGGGCCGTCGCCGCGCTGCTCGAAGAAGATCGACGTGCCGTCGGCCGATGTGACGTTCATGTGTCCTCCAAGGATCCGTTTCCCCCTGGTCGGAGCCGGCCCGCGGATCCGGACACCGAACCTACGGCAGTTTCCAGTCCACCGGCGCCGCGCCCTGCTGCTCCAGGAGCTGGTTGGCCCGGCTGAACGGGCGCGACCCGAAGAAGCCGTTGTGCGCCGAGAGCGGGCTCGGGTGCGCCGACTCGATGCACGGCACCTCGCCGAGCATCGGGCGCAGGTTGCGGGCGTTGCGGCCCCACAGGATCGCCACCATCGGCTCCGAGCGGGCCGCGAGGGCCTTGATCGCCTGCTCGGTGACCTCTTCCCAGCCCTTGCCCTGGTGCGAATTGGACTTCCCGGGCTGCACGGTCAGCGCCCTGTTGAGCAGCAGCACGCCCTGCTCGGCCCACGGCGTCAAGTCACCGTTGGACGGCAGCGGGTGGCCGAGGTCCTCGGTGTACTCCTTGTAGATGTTGACCAGGCTCTTCGGGATCGGCCGGACGTCCGGCGCCACCGAGAAGCTCAGGCCCACCGCGTGCCCCGGCGTCGGGTACGGGTCCTGCCCGACGATCAGCACGCGGACGTCGTGGAACGGCTGCTGGAACGCCCGCAGCACGTGTTCACCCGCCGGTAGGTACGTGCGGCCCGCGGAGATCTCCGCGCGGAGGAACTCCCCCATCGCGGCGACCTGCGGCGCCACCGGTTCGAGGGCTTTCGCCCAGCCTGCCTCGACGATGTCCTGCAGCGGTCGTGCGGTCACGGCGCGAAAGCCTACCGGGCGTGGCCGACGTCACCCGAGCGGGTCGAGCCGCCGCAGCTCGGTCCGGAACCGCTGCGCCCGCCGGACGTAGGAATCGACCACGAGCGCGATGTTCTCCGCGCTGAAGGACTTGTTCTCCCGCGTCTTGCCCGGCACGCCGAGCGCGATCTCGCCGGTCTTGACGTGGGAGCCGTACGACAGCACCGCGCCCGCGCCGACCATGCCGCCGTCCTCGATCACCGAGCCGTTGAGCACCACCGCCCCGGAGGCGATCAGGCAGCCGGTGCCGATCGTCGCGCCCTCGACGTGCACCGCGTGCCCGATCGCCGACGACGGCCCGAGGATCGTCGGGTGCCGCTCGGTGCAGTGCAGGACGCAGCCGTCCTGGACGTTCGACCGCTCGCCGATCTCGATGTACCCGTGGTCGCCGCGCAGCACCGTCTGCGGCCACACCGACGCGTGCGCGCCGATCCGGACGTCGCCGATCACCGTCGCGTCGGGGTGGACGTAGGCGTCGGGGTGGATCGTCGGCTCGAGCGAACCGAGTGCGTAGATCGGCATGCCGCCTCCGGGGTGCTGTGCTGTTCGTCACCGATTCGACTACAGCCACGGCCGATGGCTTTCGTAGCAACCGTAACGCGCCGCTCGGGGGCGGCCTGCTTCCGGTCGAATCGGTGACAGCGGTTTCACTTCCCGTGCGATTGGATCACGGCATCGCCGCGAACCGGAACGCCAGTACCGGGAGCACCGGGCTCGTGCTCCTGCTCGTCGTGCTGACCTGGCTGCTGAGCCTGCCCGCGGCCACGCACGCGCTCGCGAACGGCCTCGCCGGCACCCCGCCGATGGGCTGGAACAGCTGGAACCAGGTCCGCTGCTACGACCTCACCGAGGACGTCGTCAAGCAGGCGGCCGACGCGCTCGCCGACACGGGCTTGCGTGACGCGGGTTACCACTACGTCGTCGTCGACGACTGCTGGCAGGCCCCCACCCGGGCGGCGGACGGCTCGCTGCAGCCGGACCCGAAGCGCTTCCCGCACGGCATCGCCGACCTCGCCGACTACGTGCACTCCCGCGGCCTGCTGTTCGGCATCTACGCCGTGCCCGGCAGCCGGACCTGCGCGATGGCGAACGACGCCTACCCGGCGGCCGGCATCGGCTCGCTCGGCCACGAGCGCCAGGACGCCGAGACGTTCGACCGCTGGGGTGTCGACTACCTCAAGTACGACTGGTGCAACGCCGACACCGTCGACGGCCTCGACCGGAAGGCCGCGTTCGAGAAGATGCGCGACGAACTGGCCGCGCTGCCCCGCCCGATCGTCTACGCGATCTCCGAGTACGGCGTCTCCAGCCCGTGGACCTGGGCGCGGCCGGTGGCGAACCTCTGGCGCACCACTTACGACCTGGTCCCGACCTGGGACTCGGTGCTCGCGACGATCGACCAGCAGGCCGGCGTCGCCGCCCACAGCGGCTCGCCCGGCGGCTGGAACGACCCGGACATGCTCCAGGTCGGCAACGGCACGCTGACCGCCGACGAGGCCCGCGCGCACTTCAGCGTCTGGGCCGTGCTGAACGCGCCGCTGTTCGCCGGCACCGACCCGGCGAAGCTGAGCGACACCGACCTCGCGACGCTGGGCAACGCCGAGGCCATCGCCGTCGACCAGGACTTCGCGGGCAGCCAGGGGCGGCAGCTCGACGCCGGTCCCGGCTACCAGGTGTGGGGAAAACCGCTGAGCGGCGGCGGTTTCGCGGTGGTACTGCTCAACACCGGCAGCACCACCGCGACCGTCTCCGCGGCGATCCCGGGCGCGTGGAACGTCCGGGATCTGTGGGCGCACCGGGAAACGGGCACTGTCGTCGGCACCGTTTCCTCGACCCTGCGGCCGCACGCGGCGGCCTTGCTGAAGCTCACACCGAGGTGAGGTCCTTGCCGAAGCAGCGGCTTTCCGGCTCGTTCTTGTAGACGCCGAACTTCGGGATCTCGACGTAGCCGGACGAGGTGTAGAGCGCGATGGCCTCGGGCTGCTTGGTCCCGGTTTCCAGGATCGCGCGCTTGCGGCCGCACAGCGCCGCCGTGCGCTCCAGCTCGGACAGGATCATCCGCGCGAACCCGCGGCCGCGGGCGGAATCGGCGACGTACATCCGCTTGAACTCGGCGTCGCCGTCCCGGAAGTCGGGCTCGGGGCCGTCGTGGGCGCGCCACGCCCCGCAGGCGACCGCTTCCTCGCCCTGGTAGCCGACGAGGAACAGGCCCTGCGGCGGATCGAAGTCCGCCGGGCTCATCGGGGTGGCGTCCTCGCTGCCGTAGCGCTCGATGTACACCTGCTGCACCGCGGTCATGAGCTTGGCCGCGTCAGGGTGGTCGTAGGGGACCGGAACGATTCTCACGCTTCCGGAGCCTAGATCAGCGCCAGTGCGTCCATCCGCCTTCTCGGGAAAACGGTTTCCCGTCGACGGTGATCCCGGAGCCGGCCATGGTGACGACGCCGATGGTGCGCCAGCCGTCCGGGAGCTCGGTGAACGGCGGGAAGGTGGCCGCCAGGGCGTGGTCCTCGCCGCCGGTGAGGACCCAGGTGAGGGGATCCGCGCCGAGGGCGGCGCCGACCTCGGTGAGCCGGGCGGGGATGTCGAGGTCGGCGGTGCGGACGTCGATGCCGACGTCGGAGGCCTCGCCGATGTGGCCCAGGTCGGCGAGCAGGCCGTCGGAGACGTCGATCATCGCCGTGGCCCCGGCCAGCGCGGCGCGCGGTCCGGCTTCGTAGGGCGGTTCCGGGCAGCGCTGGGCGTTGACGACGCCGACCGGGGACCGGAAGCCGCGGCCGAGCACGGCCAGGCCGGCCGCGGCCCAGCCGAGCCGCCCGCTCACCGCGACGACGTCACCGGGCCGGGCGCCGGAGCGCGTCACCGGCTCGCGGTCGCCGAGGTCGCCGAGGGCCGTGACGCTGATCACGAGCTGGTCGGCGCGGACCATGTCGCCGCCGGAGACGCCGATGCCGGCGCGTTCGGCTTCGGCCCACATGCCGTCGGTGAGCGCCTTCACGAGTTCGCTCGGCGTGTCGGGCGGGCAGGCCAGGCCGACCAGGACGGTGGTCGGGGTGGCGCCCATGGCGGCGATGTCGGCCAGGTTGACCGCGACGGCCTTGCGCCCGACGTGCTCGGGCGAGGACCAGTCGAGCCGGAAGTGGACGCCTTGGACGAGGACGTCGGTGCTGGCGACCACCCGGCCGTCCGGCGCGGCGACGACGGCGGCGTCGTCGCCGGGGCCGAGCAGCGTGCCGGGGGGCTGGCGCCGTCCTTCGGTGACGGCGCGGATGAGCGCGAACTCCCCGGTCTCGGCGACCGTTCCGTCGTTCGGTGACACCGGTCACCTCTGTCTTTCTCTACCGGGACAAAGATCGATCACCGATAGTCGGATGCCCTATGTTTTTCCGTGAGCTGGCGATACGTTGCTGATGACGTTCCTACCTTGAGCTTTCGATCCCGACGAAAGGGCGCGCCGTGGTCCACGCATACATCCTCATCCAGACCGAGGTCGGCAAGGCGGCCGCGGTGGCTGCCGAGATCTCCAGCATCCCGGGTGTCACCAGCTCGGAGGATGTCACCGGACCGTACGACGTGATCGTCCGCGCGGCCGCCGACAACGTCGACCAGCTGGGCCAGCTCGTGGTCGCGAAGGTGCAGAACGTGGAGGGGATCACCCGGACGCTGACCTGCCCGGTGGTCCACCTCTGAGCAGTGTCATTCCTGGGGGGACGACCCCCCAGACCCCCCGAACCGATCGCAGTGGTGTAGTGGTCGGGTGCCTGACTCCGACACCGGTGCACCGCCCCGAGTGGTGCTCGTCACCGCGGCCGCGCTCGCCGTGGCCTTGGCGGTCGCCGTCGCCGTGTTCGCGCTGACCCGGCCGTCCCCTTCGGACTCCGCGGAACCGCTGCCGTTGGTCCCCGTGCCGGCACCCTTCGCGGGGTCGCCGGGCTGCACGACGTTGCTGGGCGCGGTGCCGACGGAGCTGACGTCCAACGGGACTTCTCTGAAAGTGCGTGCTCTGGCGACCCCGGCACCGCCCGCGACGGTGGCCTGGGGCACGGCCGATCCGGTGGTCCTGCGCTGCGGCCTGAACCGGCCGCCGGAACTGACGCCGACCGCGCAGCTGCGGCTGGTGAACAAGGTGCAGTGGCTGCAGGTGCCGGGCGAGGGCGCATCGACGTGGTACGTGGTGGACCGCGAGGTCTACGCGGCGCTGACGGTGCCGGACAGCGCCGGGACCGGGCCGCTGCAGGCCGTTTCGGACGCGGTGGCCGCGAAGCTGGCTCCGCAGCCGCTGCGGTTTTCCTAGCGCAGGCCCGTTCCGCGGGCGATCGCCGTCTCGACGAGGGTGGTCAGCAGCGTCGGGTAGTCCATGCCGGTGACCTCCCACATCTTCGGGTAGGCGGACTTCGTCGTGAAGCCCGGCATGGTGTTGACCTCGTTGATGATCAGCTGGTGGTCTTCGGTGACGAAGAAGTCGACCCGGGCCAGGCCCTGGCAGTCCAGCGCCCGGAACGCTTCGACGGCCATCGCCCGGAGCTTCTCGGTGAGGGCGTCGTCGAGCTTGGCGGGGATGTCGAGCTCGGCGTCGTCGCCGAGGTACTTGGTTTCGAAGTCGTACCAGGCGTTCTCGTCCTCGGACAGGACGCGGATCTCGGCGGGCAGCGAAGCTTCGACGTGGCCGTCGGGGAATTCGAGGACCCCGCACTCGACCTCCCGCCCGACGACGGCGGCCTCGACGAGCACCTTGGGATCGGTGGCGCGGGCGAGCGCGATGGCGGCGTCCAGCCCGGCCCAATCGGCGACGCGCGAGATGCCCACCGAGGAGCCGGCCCGGGACGGCTTGACGAAGACAGGGAGGCCGAGCTTTTCCCGGTCGGTTTGCTCCAAAGTGGACTGCCCCCGCTTGAGCGCGGAGAAGGTCCCGACCGGCAGCCCTTCGGCGGCGAGCAGTTTCTTGGCGGTTTCCTTGTCCATGGCGGCGGCGCTGGCGAGCACCCCGGGGCCGACGTAGGGGATCCCGGCGAGCTCGAGCAGGCCCTGGATGGTGCCGTCCTCGCCGAAGGCCCCGTGCAGCACGGGGAAGACGACATCGACGCGCGAAAGCAATTCGCTCTCCCGCCCCGCTTCGACGGCGACGAGGCCCTGGCTGGACGGATCCCCGGCGAGAACGAGGCCCTGGCCGTCATCGACGGACGGGAGTTCCCGGCCGCGGACGGCGAGCTGAGCGGAGTCCCCGGAGCCGAGCACCCACCGGCCTTCCCGGGTGATTCCGACCGGGACGGCCTCGAACCGTTCGGGATCGAGGTGGCCGAGGACGCTGCCGGCGGACAGGCACGAGATGGTGTGCTCGCTGCTGCGCCCACCGAACACGACGGCCACCCGGATCTTCTCGCTCATGGTGAGCCACCGTACCCGGTGACCTCGCGGAACAGCCGAGCCCGGTGCGCCGGATGGACGGCGGCAGGCGGTGAACGCAACCGGTGATGGCTTTGGCACGTCCGGTGCTTCGAGGGGCTGGTGGGTTCGCTGGGCCGCGTTCGCTGGGCACGCTCATCGGGCTGTGCTCACGGGAGCCGGGTTCGCCGGGCCACGATCGCCCGAGCCAGATTCGCCCGGCAGGTTCGCCCAGCCACGACCGCCCACTCACGCTCGCGAGCCGGTTTCGCCCGACCACGATCGCCCAGCCACGGCCGTCCAGCCACATTCACCCAAGCCGCGTTCGCCGAGCCAGGTTCACCCCACCCACGCGCCCGGCCCGGTGCGCCCAGTCACGCCCGCCCAGCCAAGCTCGCCGAGCCGAATTTGCCCACCCCCCGGCCCATCCAGCCCCGAGCAGAACCCGCCCTCCCAGGGGGAACCACCACCGAATTGACCATATCCGCCCCCACCGTCACCAAAGCCAAAAAACTCCCTCCCCAAGCAACGTTGTCCACACCACGCCCCGGCTGTGGACAACTTCAGCGCAACAACCCCACCAACACCGGCAAAGCCGCCACCAGCGCCTCCCGCGAACACCCCGCGTACCCGATCGCCACCCCGTGCGCCGACGGCGCACCGGCGAAGTGCCGCGCCAGCCCGTCCAGCCGGATCCCGCGCCGCTCGGCCGCCGCGATCACCGAGGCCTCCACCAAAGCCGACGAAAACGGCACCACCAGGTGCGCCCCGGCGTCGTCGCCCCGCATCGGAATCCCCGCCGACGACAGCGCGCCCGCCAGCAACGTTCGCCGCTCGGCCATCTCGCGGCGGAGTTTGCGCAGGTGGCGGCCCAGATCGCCGTTTCGCGCGAATTCGTACAACACCCGCTGGCCCGCCGGTGAAGGCCGCGTGCCCGTCGAATCGCGGTACGCCAGCACCGCCGAGGTGATCGCCTCCGGCGCCACCATCCAGCCCGCCCCCAGCGTCGGCGTGAGGATCTTCGACGTCGTCCCCAAATGCACGACGACGTCCGGTGCCAGCGAAGCCAGCATCGGCAGCGGCGCCACGTCGAACCGCAGCTCGCCGTCGTAGTCGTCCTCGATCACCAACATGGACGACGACCGCGCCAGCTCCACCAGCGAAACCCGCCGAGCCGCGCTCAACCTGCTGCCCATCGGGTACTGGTGCGCCGGCGAGCAGTACACCGCCCGCGCGCCCACCGGAATCGCGGAAGGCCGCAGCCCTTCGAGATCCACCGGCACGCCCACCACCCGCATGCCCGCCCGCCGGAACGCCTGCACCGCCCGCTGGTACCCCGGCTCTTCGACGGCGACGACGTCCCCGCGCTCCAGCACCGCCGCGGCCAGCTCGACGACCGCCGCCGTCGTGCCGCCGGTCGCCAGGACCGAGCCCGCCGCGAGCCCGCGGTGGCGCAGCAGGTGCTCCGACACCGCCCCGCGGTACTCCGGCAGCCCCGCGCGGTGGGCGCGGACCAGCGGCTCCGGGTCGGCCGCCGCCCGCCACGCACGGCGCCAGGCCGCTCGGTCCAGACCCGCCGCCCACGGCGTTCCCGGCCCGAGGTCGAGCAGCGCGGGCGGGGAGACCTCGACCGCCGGGACCGAAGGCGCCGGGACCTCCGCAGCCGAAAGCGAAGGCGGAGTCGTCACGTACGTGCCGGAGCCGTGGCGCCCGGCGATCCAGCCCTCGGCGTGCAGCTGCTCGTACGCCGCCGACGTCACCGTGCGGCTGACGCCGAGCCGGCCGGCCAGCGCCCGCGTCGAAGGCAGCCGGTCGCCGCCGCGCAGGTGTCCGCTCGCCGCGGCTTCGCGCAGCGCGTCGGCCAATTGGACGGCCAGCGGTGTCACCGCTGCGCGATCCAAACGCACCGGGAGCGCGGTGTCGGACACGGGACCTCCTCGAGTGGACTTCCCAAGTGTACGAGAAGTGGCCGTTTTCCGAGGCCACTGACGCGGGAGACGCTGGTCGCATGTTGTCGACCACGCCCCGCACCACGCTCGGCCGCAAGAAGCACCGCGCCCTGACCGACCGCTCCGCACTCCACGCCGTCCTGGACGAAGGCCTGATCTGCCAGTTCGGGATCGTCCGCGACGGCGTGCCGCTGGTCCTCCCGACCGGCTACGGCCGCGACGGCGACACGCTCTACCTCCACGGTTCGACCGGCGCGGCCAGCCTCCGCACCGCGGCGCACGGCCTCGACGTCTGCGTGACGGTGACGCTCCTCGACGGCATCGTCTACTCGCGCTCGGTGAACAACCACTCGATGAACTACCGCAGCGCCGTCATCCTCGGCCAGGCGAAGCCGGTCCTCGACGCCGAAGCGAAGATGCACGGCCTGAAGGTGCTCACCGACCACCTCGCGCCCGGCTCGTGGACGCACGCGCGCGAGGTCAACACGAAGGAGTTCGCCGCGGTGTCCGTGCTCGCGCTGGATCTCGCCGAGGCGTCGGTGAAGATGCGCGCCGAGGGCCCGGACGACGAGCCCGAGGACGTCGAAGCGGACACCGCCTGGGCGGGGGTGCTGCCGGTGCGGACGGTCTTCGGCGCGCCCGAGCCGTCCGAGGACCTCTCCCCCGGCTGGACGACCCCGCCGCACGTCACGGCGCGAGCGGCAACCGCACGCTGAAGGTCGTCCGGCCCGGCACCGACTCGACGCCGACCGTGCCGCCGTGCGCGGTGACGAGGGACTGGACCACCGACAGCCCGAGCCCGGTGCCGCCGTTGCCGCGGGTGCGGGAGTCGTCGACGCGGAAGAACCGGTCGAAGATCCGCTCCTGATCCCCCACAGCGATGCCGGGCCCGGAGTCGGTGACGCGCACGATCGCTTCAGCCTCCGAAGCCGTCACCTCGACGTGCACCGGCGTTCCCGGCGGGGTGTGCACGGCGGCGTTGGCCAGCAGGTTGTCCAGCACCTGCCGCAGGCGCACGGGATCGGCGTCCACGAAAGCCGCCGAAAGCGCCGACGTCACCGGGTGGTCCGGCCGGCCGGCGGCGAACGCGTCCGCCGCGTCCCCGGCCAGCTCGGCCAGGTCGACGCGCTCGGGCCGCAACGGCGTCTCGGCGGCCCGCGCGTCGAGCCGGGCCAGCAGCAGGAGGTCGTCGACGAGCACGGTCATCCGGGCGGTCTCCTCGCGGATCTTCGCCAGGTGCGCCTCCCGCTCCGCCGGCTCGTTCGCCGCGGCGTAGCGGAAGAGGTCGGCGTAGCCGCGGATCGACGTCAGCGGCGTCCGCAGTTCGTGCGAGGCGTCCGCGACGAACCGGCGCAGCCGCTCGTTGGCTTCGGTCTTCGCGGCGAGCGAGGTGTCGATGTGGGCCAGCATCACGTTGAACGCCGTCCGCAGCTCTTCGACTTCGGCGCCGCCGCCGGTGCCCGCCGCGCGCGCCGGCAGGGCCGGGTTCGCGGTGAGGTCGTGGGCGGCGATGTCGTGCGCGGTGCCGGCCATGTCGGCCAGCGGGCGCAGGCCGCGCCGCAGCACCAGCCGTCCCACGATCACGAGCACGCCCAACGCGAGCGCGAACGCGGCGACCTCCACCCAGATCAGCTGCTGCACCGTGCCGTCGAGGTCCTGCTGCGGCGCGGCGGACAGCAGCACCGAGTCGGTGTCGACCGGGCACGCGCGTACCCGGTACGGGCCGTCGTCACGCAGGTGGATGTTCCGGGTGACGTCGCCGCCCACCGCCTCGGCGGCGATCTTCGCCAGCTGCCCGGCGTCGCCCGGCAGCTTGCCGCCCGGCTCGGGGACGGCGACCCCGCCCTGGACCTTGTACAGCGCCGAGTACCACGAGTACACCGACTGCGGCGAGCCGTGCGTCTCGCGCAGCTGCGGCAGCTGGGTGTTCTGGCTCTTGGACAGCTGCTCGTCGAGCCGCCGGTCGAGGTAGCCGTGCATGATCCCGACCGTCGTGACGCCGACGGCCGCGAACACCACCAGCGCGAGCGCGCCGAGACCGAGGGTGATCCGGGTGCCCAGCCGGGTGCGCTGCCAGGCTCCGTACCACCGGCGGACCGCGCCCGTCACCGGTGGGCCTGCCGCACGACGTACCCGACGCCGCGCACGGTGTGGATCAGCGGCTCGCCGTCGCCGGTGTCGACCTTGCGCCGCAGGTGGGAAATGACCAGTTCGACCACATTGGACCGGCCGCCGAAGTCGTACTCCCAGACGTGGTCGAGGATCTGCGCCTTGGTCAGCACCGCGGGCGAGCGGCGCATGAGGTAGCGCAGCAGCTCGTACTCGGTCGGGGTCAGCTCGGCGAGCCGCTCGCCGCGGCGGACCTCGCGGGTGTCCTCGTCCAGCGTCAGGTCGCCGACCCGCAGCACGGCGCCGCGCGCTTCGGGCTGGTGCGCGAGGCCGGCGCTGCGTCGCAGCACCGCCCGCAGCCGTGCCATCAGCTCCTCGACCGAAAACGGTTTCACGAGGTAGTCGTCACCCCCGCGGGTGAGCCCGGCGATCCGGTCGGCCGTCGCGTCCTTGGCCGTGAGGAAGACCACGGGCACCGCGTTGCCGCCCGCCCGCAGGCGGTCGAGCACGGTGAAGCCGTCGAGGTCGGGCAGCATCAGGTCGAGCACGACGATGTCCGGCCCGAACTCCGCGGCCCGGCTCAGCGCGGTCTGCCCGGTGCCGGCCGTGACCGCCTGCCAGCCCTCGTACCGGGCGACGGTGGCGACGAGGTCGGCGATGTGCGGCTCGTCGTCGACGACGAGCAGGCGCACGGGGTCGGGAGTCTGCACCCCTGCATCTTCTCCCGCCGGGGGCGCGGCGGGCGAGGCGAGGCGGCGGCCGACAGGAAGCCGACAGCCGGCACCCAGACTCGCCACAGGACGGGCGGCGAGGCTGGCCTTCGTGAACCGAACCGAAGGGGAATCCGTGTGAGGACCATGACGCAGACCGCCGAGGCCGCGCGCCCGGCGATCCGCCCCCGGATCGCCGCGAAATCCGGCCTCTTCCTCTTCCTCGGCGCCAACGTGGCCGCCGTCACCCTCCTGTTCGTCCAGGCCGGGGTTTCGCAGAACGTGCTGATCACGATCGGCAGGCTCGCCGGTCTCTACGGCGCGCTGGCGATGGCGTTCCAGCTGCTGCTGGTGGCCCGGCTGCCCTGGCTGGACCGCCGGCTCGGGATGGACCGGCTGACCACCTGGCACCGCTGGACCGGCTTCACGATCCTCTGGACCCTGCTGGCGCACCTGGTGTTCATCACCATGGGCTACGCGGAGGTCGCGAGCACGGGTGTCGTCGACGAGCTCGTCGAGATGGCCGAAACGCTCGAAGGGATCCTGCGGGCGCTGGTCGCCTTCGCCGTGATCCTCATCGTCGGCGCCGCCTCGGCGAAGTTCGCGCGCAAGCGGCTCGCCTACGAGACGTGGCACTTCATCCACCTCTACACCTACGCGGCGGTGGTGCTGGCCTTCACGCACCAGATCGCGCTCGGCCAGTCGTTCGCCGGCTCAGAGCAGGCGAAGGCGTACTGGTGGACGCTCTGGCTCGGCGCCGGCGCGGCCGTGCTCGCCGGGCGCGTCGTGCTGCCGCTGTGGCGGAACCTGCGCCACCAGCTGCGCGTCACGGCGGTGGTTTCCGAGTCCCCGGACGTCGTTTCGGTGTACATGTCCGGCAAGCACCTGGACAAGATGCCGGCCAAGGCGGGGCAGTTCTTCCTGTGGCGGTTCCTGACGAAGGATCGTTGGTGGCAGGCCAATCCCTTCTCGCTGTCGGCCGCGCCGGACGGCCGTTCCCTGCGGCTGACCGCTAAGGCGCTCGGCGATTCCAGTGCCGGGCTGCGCAACCTGCGCGTCGGGACGCGTGTGTTCGCCGAAGGACCGTACGGCGCTTTCACGACGATCCACCAGCAGCGGCCCAACGCGCTGCTCGTGGCGGGCGGCGTCGGGATCACGCCGATCCGCGCGCTGCTGGAGGACATCGACGGCCACGTCGTCGTGCTGTACCGGGTGCGCAACCAGGCCGACGCGGTGCTGCTGCCGGAGCTGAACGAGCTGGCCAAGGCGCGCGGCGCCAGCGTGAGTGTCCTCACCGGACCGGACCAGGCGGTCGGGCCGCGCGGGGTGATGCTCGGGCCGGCGAACCTGCACATGATGGTGCCGGACGTGCACGAGCGGGACGTGTTCGTCTGCGGCCCGCCGGGGATGACTTCCGCCGTGCTGCGCAGCCTGCGCGAGCTGCGCGTGCCGAACGCCCAGGTCCACGCCGAACGCTTCAGCCTTGCGGCCTAGGGGGACGTGTGAAGAAGACCATTTTCGTCGTCGCGCTGTCGATAGCCGGGTTCATCTCGGTCTGGCGGTTCGAGCCGGGGCCGGTGCACAACACCGCCGCCATCGCGCAGGCGCCCCCGCCGCCGCCGACCGTCACCGCACCGTCCACATCGGCCGCTCCGGCGACCACCACGTCGGCCGTTCCGTCCACTTCGGCCGGTCCGGCTCCGTCCACATCGGAGGCACCGGCCACCTCGAAGCCGCCGTCCACCCGGAGCACCAAGGACGAGCCGGTGATCACCCGCGGCAGCGCGGAGTCGAGCCGCTACGGCACCGTGCAGGTGCAGGTGACGTTCACCGGCGCCCGGCTCACCGCCATCACCCTGCTGCAGGCCCCGGACAGCGGCCGGTCGCTCACCGCCCTGCCGAAGCTGCAGGAGGAAGCGATCAAGGCGCAGAGCGCCGCCATCGACACGATCACCGGCGCGACCGAAACGAGCGAGTCGTACAAGAAGTCCCTGCAGGCCGCGATCGACCTGAGAGGCGCCCGATGACGAACCGCGTCGAACAGGTGATGGGCCTGCCGATCTCGCTCGACCTGCGCGACGAAGGCGACTTCGCCGAAGTCGTCGACGACGTCTTCGCGTGGTTCCGCGACGTCGACGCCCGGTTCAGCCCGTTCAAGGACGACAGCGAGGTCAGCCGCTACGACCGCGGCGAGCTGACGGCCGCCGAGCTCAGCGACGACCTCCTGGAGGTGCTGGAGCTCTGCGCGTACTACGAGCAGCTCTCCGGCGGCGCGTTCCGCGCGCGGCTGCCCGGCCGCGGCCTCGACCCGTGCGCGGTCGTCAAGGGCTGGGCGGTGCAGCGCGCGGCCGACATGCTGAAGGCCGAGGGCGCGACGACGTTCTGCCTGAACGCCGGCGGCGACGTCGTCACCGCGGGCGAGCCGCAACCGGGCCGTCCGTGGCGGGTCGGGGTCCGCCACCCCGAGCAGCCCCTGGCCGTGTGCGCGGTCCTGGAGTCGCGCAACGGAGCGATCGCGACGTCGGCGGCCTACGAGCGCGGCTCCCACATCCTCGACGGCCGCTCCGGCACGCCGGCAACGGGCCTGATGAGCGTCACCGTGGTGGCCGGCGACCTGGTGACGGCGGACGCGCTGGCCACGGCGGCGTTCGCGATGGGCGCCGAGGGCATCACCTGGGCGGCCGACCGCCCGGACTGCGAGATCCTCATCGTCGACGACAGCCGTCGCGTGCACCGGACGGCGGGCCTGGCGCTGGCGTCCTAAATCGGTTCGCCCTCCCCGGACGGCTGCGCCAGACTCGGCGGCACCCGTCTTCGAGGAGTGCCATGCCGTCGTCCGTCCTGAACGTTTCCGTCGACTGCGCCGACCCGTACGAGCTGTGCCGGTTCTGGAGCGAAGTCACCGGGAAACCGATCCCGGAGGAAGACCAGCCGGGTAACGACGAGGTCGGCTTCCAGCTGAACGACGACACGGCGTTGCTCTTCCTGCGGGTCCCGGAGCCGAAGACGGTGAAGAACCGGCTCCACCTGTGTCTGCAGCCGGACATCCCGCGTGACGAAGAGATCTCGCGGATCCTCGGCCTCGGCGCGACGCTGGTGAACGACCTCCGCAACCCGGACAGCACGGGCTGGGCGGTGCTGGCCGACCCCGAGGGCAACGAATTCTGCGTGCTGCGGAGCGCGGCCGAGCGCGCGGCGACGTCGTGACGGACCCGGCTGAATAGGGTGGCGGCATGGCACGTCCCCTGATCGCCGTCGCCACGCTGGGCGGCACCATCTCGATGGCCCCGGCCGACGGCGGTGGCGGTGCCGTTCCGCGGTTCGGTGCGGCCGAGCTGCTCGGCGGGCTCGGCGACCTGCCGATGGACGTCCTGGCGGAAACCCTCGCCGGGATCGGCAGCGCGTCGCTCGACTTCGCGACGCTGCTGCGGTGCCGCGAATGGGGCCTGCGCCAGGACGCCGACGGGTTCGTCGTCGTCCAGGGCACCGACACGCTCGAGGAAACGGCGTACTTCCTGGACCTGCACTGGCCGTCGGAGATCCCGGTGGTGATCACCGGCGCCATGCGCAACGCCGGCCTGTTCAGCCCGGACGGCCCGGCGAACCTGCGCAACGCGCTCACCGTCGCGGCCGATCCGCGCAGCCGCGGCCGGGGCGTGCTCGTCACGCTCAACGACGACGTCCACGCGGCGCGCTGGGTGCGGAAGGCGCATTCGAGCCACCTCGAGGCCTTTTCGTCGGTGCCGGCGGGGCCGCTGGGCATGGTCGTCGAGCACGCCGTGCACTACTTCCACCCGTCGCCGCCCCGGCTGCCTTCCCTCGATGGCGCTGTCTTCGACGGCCTGGTCCCGGTGGTGGAAGCCGGTCTCGACGACCCGGGAGCGGTGCTGGCGCACGTGGCTTCCCAGCCGGGCGTGCGCGGCGTCGTGGTCGCCGCGGCGGGCGTGGGGCACGTCTCGTCCGGCACGGCCGACGTGATCGCACGGCTGGTGCCGTCGCTGCCGGTGGTCGTCGCTTCGCGAACCGGGGCGGGCCCGACGCTGCGGTCGACGTACGGCTTCCACGGCTCGGAGTCCAGCCTGATCGCGATGGGCGCGACGATGGCGGGCTGGCTGGACGCGCGGAAGTCGCGGATCCTGCTGCACGCGCTGCTGGCCTCCGGCGCGGACCGCGACGGGATCGAGCGCGGGTTCCGCCTGCGCGGCGACCTGGACTGAGGCGTCAGTCCCGGATCGGCCCGTCCACCGGGTCGAGGTGGTACGGGCGCATCGCGCGGCCCGCGTCGCGGTAGACGTGGATCGAGATCGCCGGGTCCGGGCCGTCGTTGCGGACCTCGTGCACGTACCCGGGCCCGAACACCCGCGACTGCCCCGCGGACAGGGCGTGCAGCTCGGTGACCGGGCGGCCGTCCGGCGCGCGGCGCGCCACGGCCTCGGTCAGGTGGCCGCCGACCACCGTGAACGCGCCGCTGGCGACCGCGTGGTCGTGCAGGTCGGTGTGCTGGCCGGGCAGCCAGCTCATCAGCCACACTTCCTGCTGCTCGTCTTTCGACACCAGCGTCGCGAAGCGCTCGTCGTGGTCGTAGCGCAGCAGGTGGCGCCAGCGGTCGCGGTCGGCGGCGACCTCGAGGGCGACGCGCACCGGGTGGCGCAGCGCGGGGTTTTCGGGTCGCAGCAGGGTGTTGTCCGGAACGGCGAACATGCGGGTCCTCACGGGAAGAAAGGGTGTCGAACTGGGCCGGGGCGGGGTTCACCGACAACAGCGACACGCGCGCACGCTCGAGCGGAGGCTCATCAGGCCCCACGACTCGGACATGGCGTGCGCGAACATGCGACCAGAGTCCCAGCCGCTTCCCGCCCGGTCAAGCCGTCTCACCCTTCGGGCGATCAGGACCACTCGTGCTTCTGGGACCGCCCCAGCAGCTCGGCGCCGGCCTGGCGAGGGTCGACGCCCTCGTGGCAGACGCGGTGCATGGCGTCGGTGATCGGCATGTCGACCCCGACGCTGCGGGCCAGCGCGCGGATCGACGAGCACGACATGACACCCTCGGCCACCTGGCCGCCCGCCGCGGCCTGCGCCTGCTCGAGGGTCTCGCCGCGGCCCAGGCGTTCGCCGAAGGTGCGGTTGCGCGAAAGCGGCGACGAGCAGGTCGCGACCAGGTCGCCGACGCCGGCGAGCCCGGCGAAGGTGAGCGGGTCGGCGCCCAGCTTCGCGCCGAGGCGGGCCATCTCGGCCAGGCCGCGGGTGATGAGCGTCGCCATCGTGTTGGTGCCGAGGCCCAGCCCCGCGGCCATCCCGGTGCTGAGCGCGATCACGTTCTTGCAGGCGCCGCCGAGCTCGCAGCCGACGACGTCGGTGTTCGTGTACGGGCGGAAGTAGGAGTTGGCGCAGGCGCGCTGGACGGCGACGGCGCGTTCGTGGTCGGCGCAGGCCAGCACGGAGGCGGACGGCTGCCCGGCGGCGATCTCCTTGGCCAGGTTCGGCCCGGTGACGACGACGACGTCGCCGGCGTCGATCCCGACGATCTCGCCGATGACTTCGCTCATCCGCTTGAGCGTGCCGAGCTCGACGCCCTTGGCGAGGCTGACGAGGATCGCGTCGGGTGGCAGCAGATCGCGCCACGCCGTCAGGTTCGCCCGCAGGCTCTGGCTGGGCACGGCGAGGACGACGGCTTCGGCGTTTTTTGTCGCTTCCGCGGGGTCGCTGGTGGCGGTGACGGTCGCGGGCAGGGACACGCCGGGCAGGTAGGCGCTGTTGGTGTGCCGGTCCCGGATGTCCTCGGCGACCTGTTCGCGGCGCGCCCACATCGTGACGTCCCGGCCGGCGTCGCCGAGCACCTTGGCGAAGGCGGTGCCCCAGGAGCCGGCCCCGAGCACGGTGACCCGCTGCACGTCGGCGCGCATCAGGCGGGATCCCCCGGCTTCGCCGCCGGCGGTTCCTCGTGCCGGATCTCGGCGAGGAGCCGGGTCACCTCGTCCATCATGACCTTGGTGACTTCGCGCAGCTTCGTCGCGCTGCGGGTGTTGCCGCCGCGGTAGGCGGACAGGTCGATCGGGTCGCCGACGGAGTGGGTGATCGTCTTGCGCGGGAACGGCGTGAACTTCTTCCGGTAGCCGTCGAAGATCTGGCTGGTCCCCCACCGGGCGATGGGGATGATGGGGACGTCGTTCTGCAGCGCGAGCCGCGCGGCGCCGGTGAAGGACTCCTTCGGCCAGCCGGCCGGGTCTTTGGTGATGGTGCCTTCGGGGTAGATGACGACGATCTTGCCGTCTTCGAGAGCTTGGTGCGCAGCCTTGAGACTGTCCCCGGCGGCGGCCGACCCCCGCGAGACGGGGATCTGCCCGGACCCGGAGACGATCGGGCCGAGGATCGGCGCGCGCGTCAGGCTCTCCTTGAAGAGGAACCGCGGGACGCGCTTCTGCCGGTGCACGAAGACGGCATCGACGGCGGGGTCGAAGTGCGAGATGTGGTTCATGACGAGCAGCGCGGGCCCCTGCCGGGGGATCTTCTCGGCCCCGACGTAGACCCGCCGCCCGATGGCGGTGAGCGGGTAGAACAGTACGGCGGCGAGCCCCACCCAGAAGCCGCCCTTCTCACGCCGGGCCACGATCTCCTCCTCCACACGTCACGTCCGGGGCTTGATCCTGCCGCGCCGGGCTCCGGCCAGTCCAGGGAGGGTCGGTTCAGCGGCGGTGGCGGGGGTCGTGACCAGGCCGGGGGCGGCTTTCGGGGGCGTGCGGGCTGGGGGTGGTCCGGTCTTGTCCGGTCGCGGCTGGGGCATGCGCTGCCGGCCGGCGCGGGTTCGCCGGCGGGCCTTGGCCGGGCCAGCGCCTGCCGGGCGCTGCGGGGCACTGCCGGACCGGGTGGGCTTGCGCTGCCGGCCCGCTTGCCCAGGCCCGGCCGATCCACCCCCAGCGAGAGGGGGGTGGATCGGCCGGAGAGTGGTCGGCGCGCCTTTCTGCTGTCGGTGAGGCTCCGCCCCACCACAGCCCGCCCCACCACAGCCCGCCCCACCACAGCCCGCCCCACCACAGCCCGCCCCACCACAGCCCGCCCCACCACAGCCC